>JBDNAP010000233.1:0-9771 GCA_039768325.1 Thiogranum sp. | reverse complement strand
CGCTGGTCGTGCTTGATAACTGCGGCCATCCGGCGGCGGAACCGGCCATGCAGGATGCTTTAATTAGTGCAGTGGAGGAATTGCTGGAACGGGCAGGGGCAGGACCATAGCCCCCCCCGATCAACGCCGCCGCAGTGAATCGGGCCGGGTCCGAAGGCTGCCGCCCTGTGCGTGCTGTGTCAGTCGGTGCAGATCCAGCCGTTTTCACGCGCGGCGCTGAGCAGGTTCACCACATCATCCTTGAGATCTGCATCGGGAAAATCCTTCTCCAGATCGGTGATGATGTCGGATACCGTACGCGATCCGTCAACGCGCCTGAGTATTTCACCGGCGCTGCCGTTGAGTTTCACCATGCCCTCGGGGTAGAGCAGAACATAGGCCTGCTGTTTGTCTTCCCACTGCAGGCGGAACTGCGCAGCGATACGGATGCGCGCATGTTCCGAAATCAGCTCTGTCATGGCGTATTTTCCAGGTTGTAATAGGGGGGCATGTCCAGTATGTAGGCCAGATACATGGCATCCAGCATGGTCCACAGCACATCCAGTTTGAACTGCAGTAACTCCAGGGCGCGGTCCTGCTGTTCCCGGCTGGTGAAGTATTCCAGGGTTAGTTCCAGGCCGTGCTGCACATCACGATGGGCCTCGGACAGGCGGTTGCGGAAGTACTGCAGGCCGTCACTGTCGATCCACGGGTAACGCGTGGGCCAGTTGGCGAGCCGTTCGCGGTGAATGGTGGGCGCGAACAGTTCGGTCAGCGAAGAACACACCCCTTCCTGCCAGGGTGCACGCCTGACAAAGTTTACGTAGGCGTCGACGGCAAAACGAACGCCGGGCAGTACCCGCGACTGGGAAACGATTTCCTCGCGCCCGAGTCCACAGCTTTCTCCAAGCCGGATCCATGCCTCGATCCCGCCGCTGTCACCCTGGTCGCCGTCGTGGTCGCTGATGCGTTGAATCCAGCGCCGCCGTACCGCCCGGTCGGGGCAGTTCGCCATCAATGCCGAATCTTTCAGGGGGATGCTGATCTGGTAGTAATAGCGATTGGCAACCCAGCCCTGGATTTGTTCACGGTTGAGTTCCCCCTGATTCATCTTTACCTGAAAGGGGTGGTGAATATGATAGCGGCTGCCTAAGGCACGCAAGCGCGCTTCGAATGTTTCACGGTCCCAAGCATCTTTGTTATCCGTGGGCATAGCGATACCTGTTGCGATTTATAAAAGAATGTCCATGCCGTCGTGCGCAACTTCAATACCTTCCTCTTTCAATTGTGCACGTTCTGTGGAGTTTTCGTCCAGAATCGGATTGGTGTTGTTAATATGGATGAGCACCTTGCGCGGCTTGTGCAGCGGCCTCAAGAGTTCGATAATCCCGCCCGGCTCCGATTGTGAAAGATGCCCCATCTCGCTGCCGAGTTTGTGCCCGACACCGCGTTTCTGCATCTCATCGTCTGTCCACAAGGTGCCGTCGATTAGCAGACAGTCGCTGTTTTCCATATAAGGCAGGAGATGATTCTCCATCCGGCCCAGACCCGGCGCATAGAACAGCTGGCGCGCCGATACAGGATCCTCGATCAGCAGTCCGATATTGTCGCCGGCCTGCGGATCCTGGCGATGTGGTGAGTAGGGTGGCGCCTTGCTGGACAGGGGGACGGCGGTAAAGACCAGTCCCTCGATTGAAGGCAGGGTAAAACTATCGCCGTTGATGGGGATCGGGTGCCAGTGTACACCGCAGTAGTGCCCCAGCATATCAAGCACCGGAAAGCCGCTGGTCAGATCTTCGTAAACCCTGTCGGTACAGAATAATTCAAGTGCATCGCCTTCACGCAGGGACAGCAGACCGGTGGTGTGGTCAATCTGACTGTCCATCAGGACAACGGCGCGAATACCGCTATCGCGCAGGGCGCGCCCCGGTTGCAGTGGCGGGAACGCGGCTATCTGTTCGCGAATGTCGGGGGAGGCATTAATGAGTACCCAGTCAATGCCATCAGCACTGACTGTTATCGATGACTGGGTACGCGCCTGTGCAAGCAGTTCCCCGCGCCGGAATCGGGCACAGTTGGCACAGTTGCAATTCCACTGCGGGAAACCGCCGCCAGCACCTGAACCGAGTACATGAACCTTCATGTGTCAGCAGCAGCGGGCTGCGGCACCCGGCCGCCCGGCTGAAGGGGTCTGGTTTTGGATTGAATCTAGCTCAGTCTCAACGGTTGCAGATATACATTGTGATTTCGAAGCCGAGACGAAGGTCGGTCCATTCTGGTTTGTTCCACTGCATGCTTGTATCTCCTCTTGTTAGATCCAGTTGTTATTTATACCGGGTCGCTCCGGACAGGACTGCTTTGCATACTAACGCGGGTCAGCCGCCAGATACAGCAATGCAGTAACTATGCCACACTCGCGGTGTGATGTATAAGTCGGGTGCAGGAGGCATGCTGCTTTTGCATGGCGGCATAAATTGTCTTAGTGAAACCGACTTACGTGAATTGGCCGTTATACAGTGCACAAAAGCGCGGCAAGTCAGGCCAGCGGTCATGTCGGAATGTCGAGTGGAGGACTGTCACACATACGGGGTGCAATGACACATGTTGTGTTATTACGGGGAACAGCCCGTCACTGATACAAGGGCGAGCTGTAGCGGAAATCAACTTCCGCTGTCCAGGGGCAGCAGCGGCATGTTGTACTCTTCGAGCAGCGCCTTGATCGCGCCCGCATTGCGGTCCAGCGTGCCCTGAAGCATTTCCCTGCGCTCCCCGTCGCCATGGCGCACGGCAGCCGAGATGGAAAAGTCAAAGCGTATGCCGGGCCTGGACTGCAGGGGGATAACAACCATTTCGACATCCTTTGCGTGTTTGGCAAAATAGCCCGCAATCGGACCCCATAAGATCGCCGCGTCGATGTTGCCGGCGACCAGTTCTTTCTCCACAAGTTCGCCGGGGTAGAAGGCAGGATCGCCCGACATGGTCTGGTAGGCAACGATTTGATCGAAGTAGTCGTGCTGTGCCAACAATTCGGCAGCCGGTGTTCGTTCGAACACGCCGATGCGAAGTCCCTGTTTGCGTGTATCGTCAAAGCCGAGTAAATCAGCCACGTTCTTTACGTCATCGAGTCCACGCCCTTTCACATAGACAAGTGCGTAGGTGGAACGATAGTAAGGCTCTGTTGTGATGGCCCGATCGTAGCGGTGGGGAACACCCATGATAACGTCGCATTTGTAACCGTCCCGCTTGGTGTCTGCGGCTTTCAGTGTATTCCGTATGAAGCCCATACGCTGGGGGAACCAGGTATATTCCACCGGCATTCCGAGATCCCTGGCCAGCAGCTCCGCCAGGCGGTTTTCAAAACCATCACCTGCCTGGTTGGAGAAGGGAAGATTATTGGGGTCCGAGCAAACCCGGAAAACCGCCTGCTCCCCGGCTATAAGCGGCAATGCCGGTAACATGAAAAAAGTCATCAACAGTAACGAGGTCAAGCGGACATGCCTCGCCGCATCATCGAGATGAAGGCTCATGTATATTTCCCCTGATTGAAAAGCGGCTCGCCGGCTGTTTGCCCGATCCCGGGTTCTACGGGAGTTTTTTCGGGCGTCCCGGCGGAAGTGCACCGTCGGCTCGTGCCTTCAGATAACCATAAAGTTCATTGTACTTCTTGTTGACATTTGGATTGTCTTTCCACCCCGGCATGACACCAATCTGGCCGGTATAACCATTCGCCAACACGTCCATAAAACGTTCTTCGTCAATGACACCGAGCCGTTCCACGAGGCTCGGTGCGAAGGTGCTGCCGACCGCATCCTGCGCATGACACACATGGCATGCCGCATGGTAGGTACGCCAACCAATATAGGTTTTCTTGTCCACTTTGCAGACTGTCTTGTCCCCGCTATCTTCACAAACGACGGTATAGGGAGCGGCCTCGTCGGCCGCCTCCGGGGTGGGCGCCGTTGTTTCCGTATCGTTGGCTAAAGCAAGTGTTGCAGCCCCGCTTAGCAGGCTTGCGATGATCATCAAGAGTTTCTTTGGCAGGGTATTAGTGATTCCGGCTGGTTTCATTTTCATTGGCTCCTGGACTGTTCCTCACGCAGCGGTGTCATTCTTACTGCTGTAATTAAAATAATCCCCGACTGCAAGGCTGCAGCCGGGGATTGCACCTGGTTATTCTAGTTGGGCAGCGCAAACACCGTCAGTGTACCACCAAGCTGGGTGTATCCGCTCAGCGACTTGTAGGCGCCTACAGCACCCAGTCCCTCAGTGTCGCCTTCAAGACCTGCCGCCATGCCAATACCAGCCCAGCCTCCAATACCGGAAAGCACGGCGACATATTGTTTGCCGTCATAGGTGTAGGTGTTGACATTACCGATGATGCCGGACGGCGTCTTGAAGCGGTAAAGCTCCTTGCCGGTCTTGGCGTCGACTGCCTTCAGATAACCCTCCAGTGTTCCGTAGAAAACGACATCACCTGCAGTTGCCAGGGCGCCGCTCCAGACTGAAAAGGTTTCCGGAATAGACCACTTGATTTTGCCTGTCGTAGCATCCCAGGCAATGAAGTTGCCCATGTGGTTGGAGCCATCTCCGGTCACTTTACCCGCCGGAAACATGCTCAGGGTAGCACCGACATAGGGCTGCCCGGCGACATACTCCACTTCGAACGGTTCGTAGTCCATGCACACGTGGTTTGTGGGCACGTAGAACAGTTTGGTCCGCGGTGAATAGGCGGCCGGCTGTTGGTCCTTCGTACCCAGGGCGGCCGGGCAAACGTTCTCGGTGTTCACATCCGCGCCGTTCTGGTGGGTGCTGTACTTGGCGACCACCTGCGGACGACCTGTCTTCATGTCCACGTGGGTGGCCCAGTTGACTGCCGGATCGTACTTTTCGGCGACAAGCAGTTCACCGGTAACCCGGTCCATGGTGTAGCCGAAGCCGTTGCGGTCGAAGTGCACCAGCGTCTTGCGGGTTTTTCCGCCGATTTCCTGGTCAGCCAGGATCATTTCATTGACGCCATCGTAGTCCCATTCATCGTGCGGGGTCATCTGATAGAACCACTTCGCCATGCCGGTGTCGGCGTCACGGGCCATGATCGTCATGGACCACTTGTTGTCGCCGGGTCGCACGACTGGATTCCAGGTGCTGGGGTTGCCGGTGCCGTAATACACCAGATTCAGGTCAGGATCGTAGGAGAACCAGCCCCAGGTCGTGCCGCCGCCGATCTTCCACTGGTCACCCTTCCAGCTTTTCAGGCTGGAGTCCTTGCCGATGGGCTGGAGCAGGTGAGTGGTCTTTTCGGGGTCAACCAGCATCTCATCGTCTGGGCCGGTGCTGTACGCTTTCCACGCGAGACTGCCATCCTTCAGGTTGTAGGCAGCGAGAAATCCACGGACACCAAATTCACCGCCGCTTATCCCGGTCAGGACCTTATCCTTGACCACGACAGGTGCGTTGGTATTGGTTGAACCCTTCTTGGGGTCACCGTTTTTCACTTTCCAGATGAGCTTGCCGGTCTTTGCATCCAGCGCCACCAGGTTGGTGTCAGCCTGCTGGAGTATGATTTTGCCGTCGGCGTATGCCAAACCGCGGTACACGGTGTCACAGCACATCACCGGAATGGTGTCCGGATTTTGCTGCGGTTCGTACATCCAGTTGATGGTTTGATCCTCAAGACTGATTGAGAAGACCTTGTTCGGGAAGGGGGTATGAACATACATCGTGTCGCCGATAACCAGCGGGCCGCCTTCATGCCCGCGCAGTACGCCGGTAGAAAATGTCCACGCCACCTGGAGATCCTTGGCATTCTTGCTGTTAATCTGATCCAGTTCACTGTATCGCGTTCCGGCGTAATCACCTCCCCAAATGGCCCAGTTGTTCGGGTCCTTGGTGAGTTTCATGACATCATCGTTCGCGATGGTAAGGCACGACCACGACAGCACGGCTGCCGCAAGCGTAATTCGTGATAGATATCGTTTTATCATTTCCCTGCCCTCCTGAGGCTGGCACGTTTTGTGGGTTTGTTGAGAGGGAGTTGTTGTTCTAGCGCTTCAGGCGCTAACTAGGTAACGAACACGATCCCACCTTTGGCCTGCAGATACACAGCAACTCCTATGCCATTGATCGGTTTCCCACGTGCATGAAAATAGTGACTGAAAAGCATGTGCTTACGGAATTTGTCGCAAACTTCGAAGAACGGTTGTAAGCACACTATGTCACACCTCCAGGCTGATCTGTTCCAGATTTGCAATACTGTTGCAAACAGATCCGCACTAGATGGAATGTCCATAAGTATAGACCAGTTCTAAAATTAGACAGGAATCGACCGGTTAGTTCGGTTTTCCTTGCAGATTCTGTGTTTGGTTTTCTCTCCGTCGTATTCGATGGCAACCAGTGTGCGAACAGGGTGCCGAGCTATACTATAGTGGCAACTGCATGATGTTCAGTGTTGAAGGGTGAGCAGGCGAGTGAGTGAAACGGCCTCCGCTGCGGCATGCTGGCAGGACAGCGGAATGAAACCAACGTGAGGCAGGCGGATGCGAATATGCGCGGGATCTGACTATCTCAACCGGCAGCTTGAAACGGTTCTACTTGTGGTGTTGTGCCTGCTAACGCCCGCAATGTCGGCCTATGCTGACGAGCGGGCCGTTTCGCGGGATCAGGTTGTCGCCATGCTCGAACGCGGCGAGGCGGATCTTTCCAACCTGGACCTGCGCGGGCAGGACATTTCAGACCTCGATTTCAGCGGCAGCAATCTGTTCGGCGTCGACATGAGAAACGCCGACCTCAGCGGCGCAAATCTGCGGGGGTGCAACCTGGATATGGCCCAGTTGCGGGGTGCAAATCTCACCCGGGCGGACCTGAGGGATACCAGTTTGTACGCCACAGTGCTCGCCGAGGCCACACTCAGGAACGGCGATTTGCGGGGTGCGCGCCTGATGGGCAATCTGCAGGCTGCGGATCTCGAAGGTGCGAATCTCGCCGGCGTCCGTGGCTCTGCGGACATGCGCAATCAGCCGATGGGCCTGGTGCGTGCCGAGCTTGCCCAGGCAATTCTGCGCGGCGCCAATCTTGAGGGTGCACAACTCGCACGGGCCAATCTCAGCTTTACCGATCTCACCCACGCAAATCTGAGTGGAGCCGATTTGACGCGCGCTGATCTCAGTGGCGCCGATCTTACCGGTGCTAACCTGACTGACGCGGTACTATCGGAGGCTATCGTGGAAAATGCTGTTTTTCGTGATGTCAAAGGCTTATCCAGCGTTAAGGGGCTTGATTCAGCACGAGGCAAATCACTTGCCGAGTTCGATTGAGTGTATTGATCGCTGCCGTCAACCGGCGTGTTAGCGGTGATTTCCCGCGGATTAGTTCTGGCGCTGCTGTTGATTGCCTGGTCAAAACCAGGCACAGCAACGGAAAACTCTAAGCATAGCGCCGAGGTGGTAGAGATTGCCGCAGGCATCTATGTGCGACCCGGAAAACAAGCCGTGGTGTTTGACAATGAAGCCGTCGCTAATATCGGTTTCATTGTCGGCAATCGATGTGTTGCTGTGATCGATACTGGCGGCAGCTACGCTGAAGGTCTGGCGCTTCGCCACGCTATCAAAAGTGTCACGCCACAACCGGTGTGTTTCGTGATCAATACCCATGTGCATCCGGACCATATACTGGGTAACCTGGCCTTCCGGGAAGCCGGTGTTTTTTATATCGGGCATAACAAACTCGCCCGTGCAATGGCTTTGCGGGGCAGCGTATACCTGCAACGGGCAGCGCAACAGGCGGGGCGGCCGCTCGGTCCCGAACATATCATACTTCCGGACCTGTCCGTTGACGGACAGTTAAAGCTGGATCTAGGCGAACGGGTTGTGACGGTTGTCGCCCATTCCACAGCCCATACCGACAATGATCTGAGTGTATACGATGAAAAGACAGGTACGCTGTGGTTGTCCGACCTGTTGTTTATGGAGCATATACCCGTGGTCGACGGCAGCCTCAAAGGTTGGCTGACGCTGCTGGAGACCCTGCGGGACAAACCGGCACGGCGTGTGGTACCCGGGCATGGGCCGGTGCAGGCCGCCTGGCCGGATGCTGCCGGCGATACACAGCGCTATCTTTCCACCCTGGAGGAAGAGACCCGGGAACGGATTGCCAGGGGGGACGACCTTCGCGAGGCCCAGAAAACAGTCGCCTATGGAGAACGAACGCGCTGGCAGTTATTTGACAGCTACCATAAACGCAATATCATTGCCGCCTACACCGAGCTTGAGTGGGAAGACTGATGCAGGCCGGCTGAGGCCTGATGAACGTCGATCGATTGCAATTGTCGGAGTAGACATGACTATGCGTAATTCGCTGATCGATAGTATTCGCAGCTGGCCGCTGCTGGTGATTCTGACGGTGTCTGGAACTGCAGTTGCGGACAGCGACGAAGACAGTGTGTGGCTTGGTGGATTGCGCGCCGCGTATTTTGGTGACCGTCCGATCGTGCAGTCTGATGATGTCATTGAACTCGAAGCACCCGAACGGGCAGAGAATTCCGCTGTCGTACCGATTCGCATCAAAGCCAAGATCCCACAGACCGATGAGCGCTTCATAAAAACCATCACCTTAATCATCGATATGAATCCGGGTCAGCTGGCGGGCCGGTTCCACTTTACGCCAAGCAATGGCCGTGCAGATCTGGGCCTGCGGGTGCGTGTCAACGCCTACGGGCCCGTGCGCGCCATCGCAGAGACCAATGACGGGAAGTTATTCATGAGCAGACGCTTCGTCAAGGCCAGCGGCGGTTGTTCCGCGGCGGTTGGTACGGATATAGAGGCGGCAAAACGCCGCCTGGGAAAGATGAAGTTCAAGACTGAAAAACCGGTGTTGCCGGGGGAGCCGCTGGCCGTTCAGTTACGGGTGAGCCATCCCAATCTAACCGGTCTGCAAATGGATCAGATCACACAGCTTTATGCCCCGGCCCACTATGTGGAAAAGGTAACAATCAGCTTCGACAGTCAAGCGGTGTTTTCTGCCGAAACGGGCTTCTCGCTGAGCGAAAATCCCAGCTTCCGCTTTCACTTCGTGCCAAATAGTGCCGGTGAGCTGCGCGCCGAGGTGATAGATACAGAAGGCTTACGATTTACCGGCCGGCATTCTGTGATCCCCGGCGAGTAGCGCGCTGAAGTGAAGGCTCACTAGCCGGCATGCAGGCAGGCCGGATTCATTGTTTCATCGGGAAGCATTTACGCTCAGCTTCCTCGCGTGTTTTGGCGAGCAGCGCGATGATATCACCACTACGCTCCCGGTCGCGGAACAGGCCGCCACGTTCACCCGGTGTTTTGCGTAAATTGGTATAGGTAACCGCTTTGGTGTATTCATCGTATGACAAGCGGGAGGCAATCTTATCGATTGCACAGGCACAGGCGTACAGCGTGGTGTAATTCTGGCCACCGTGTTCTGACATGCATTTCAGCGCATATTCCACGCGCGCCTGGGTGGGGAAGTCGTTGGCCTGCACGCCGGTATTGCTTATCAGGCAGGCAATTACTGAGAAGCTCGAAGCGAATTTCATGGCCCATCCTCTTTTTTTAACTACGAGTAACATTCATCCATCCGGAAAAACTCCGCCTGGTGGTGAGGCTCCTGCTTAGGCGCGGACGATTGTGCTTTAGTTCATTTTATTCCAGCGCACATGGCTATTGTAATGGAATCCCCGATTAATTCCCGTAGCTCATGCCGGCGCGTAGCGGACAAAAGCGCGCAGCGTGTTGAACGCCAACGGGTTATTCAACGGCACTGGAGACTATCGCT
>JBDNAP010000232.1:0-6127 GCA_039768325.1 Thiogranum sp. | reverse complement strand
AGGTCTTCCTGGGAAAGATAGGTGAAACTGACCTTGTGTCTGTTCATGCCGCCCCTCGATGGTTCTGTCCTTAAATGAAAATTGAAAAATGCAGAGTCTGATACAAATTCATTCGGAAGTCTTCCCCTGCCGGAGAAGGACCCGATGGACTCAGACAGGCCTAAAAAAAATCCCGCTGCTAGCGGGATTTTTCCTGGTGATGAAATTTCAGTGTC
Source organism: Thiogranum sp. (assembly GCA_039768325.1). Taxonomy (GTDB): domain Bacteria; phylum Pseudomonadota; class Gammaproteobacteria; order DSM-19610; family DSM-19610; genus Thiogranum. Next base: position 5,912 of record JBDNAP010000232.1, on the reverse strand, counting down.
CGGATTCAGACAGCAGGAATCAAGCGTACCCCGCCACTGATACTGACCCATTCAGCGAGCCGGGAAGCGGTTAGCGCACCAAAAGCAGGCGCTTCAGGCGAGGCTTGTCTCGCCGGGAATGGCCGCCCCCTTTCCAAGAGGCATAACGCAGCGGATGACCGCTTCCCGGCTCGCCCGAAGGGAGCGTACCCACGAGGCCATTGCGGTGTTGCGATCCTTGGAAATCGACTGGTAGTTGAAACTGGAGCACGCCTTCAGCACTGCCCGGATATTCGACACTGTCAGCTCTCCCTAAGGAGCGTATGTCCAGAATCGAAGCTGCAGCGACGCAGACATACCTTAGCTCAGTAGAACTAAATAGTACAGATTTATCAGACAAATGCACTATTAACTTAATGTTACAACTGACTTCCGGGCCGCCCTGTACTTCCCCTGCTGTGTATCGATGGCGCCTGACCTGACTACGCCTTAGCCACGACTCGATTGCCGACACATCGAGCCAGGTACAGGTTATGGGCTATTTAACGGTAATCGTGATTTGTTTCGAATAAATCGGTGGGTTATGCGGCATATGCTCGGAATCCCCCATCAGCAGCTGCAGGGTATGCTGCCCCGGTGGCAATTCCAGCATGGTCTCTGTCTGTCCTGCGCCAAAGTGAATATGGTTGCGGTCTGATGGAATCTCTTCATCAAACTCCGGCAGAGGCGTATTGATCAGCAGATGATGGTGGCCGGCTGCCATTCGATCAACCCCTTTCGGGGCAACGCCCATATTGCGCAGACCGAACCATACACGAAAAGGATGACCCGCCCTTATCACTTCGCCGTCATTCGGCCAGCCGATATAAAGATAGGCATTTTTCGGCGCCATAGTATCGCCGCCGGACACCGTTACCGGAAATATCATTATTGCGAATAAGAAAGCAATGATCTGTCTAACCATGCTCTGTACTCCATCAATGTCAGAATCCGGGATTTTCGACTAAACGTGCTATCGACGATCCCCGGTAAAAAGTTCGAATCAATACCGTACGCTTCACCAGGCTCAGTAAGGCGGCACCGTAATCGTTATTTTCTTGGAGTAGATGGGAGGATCGTGTGGAATATGATTATCATCGCCAAGCAAAAGCTGTATGGTGTGTTCTCCCGGTGACAAATCCTCCAGGCGAGCCTCGGTCTGCCCGCCGCCAAAATGGAGGTGATTACGATCTGAAGGAATCTCCTCATCCAACGGTGGCAGATCGGTATCAAGCAGCAGGTGATGGTGCCCGACATTCGCCATCTCGACGCCCTTGGGCGCCACACCGGCGTTGCGCAAACCCATGCGGACCCACAACTTCCCCCCCTGTATGACTGCACCATCCGGCGGCCATATGATATATAACCTGGCATTGTTTGGTGCCGGTGTCTGTTCCGCCCAAACCGCTGTAACACCAGGCACATTCAGCATTGCCAAAATCGCCATTACCCTTATCAGCATTTCCGCTTCCTCCAGACGCCGCTGTGTAGATCGGACTCACGCAGCTGCCGTGTTTCATGGGTGATAATAGTGTCAGGACGCGATGCCGGAAAACTCTACTGGGTATGTTCTGGGGCTACCGAAGCGGAATTCCGTGCACATACAATGTCTGAATCAACCTGACACAACACCAAGCATAGATTACAATTCCGGTAAATCAAGAAACCGGATCAGGCCTTTTTCAGTAAGTATTAACACTGATTTTGCACCGATTTAGGTAGTTACCGCAGTTCCTGCGCAGCACAGGGGCACACGGTTGCAAAGTTTATAGGCTGGTCTACCTTAAGACTAAGATTAACTAACAAAAGATGCCATTTCATTGTCGGACGTCAGCGACGGACCAGAACCTATGATAAAAAACCTCTTCGTAGTATGCGTACTGAGTTTATTCCTTGATATCGCCTTGATATCGTCGGCAACTGCAGATATCGGAACAAGCGAAATCCTTCCGCAGGTGACAATCGATGCAACGGACAGAACGACAGGCGCGGCGAAACGTGTTGCTCTTGTGATTGGCAATACCGGGTACGCGACCCGGCCATTGCGTACGTCCCTGCAGGATGCGCGAAGCGTGGCCGGGCTGCTCGGATCCATGGGCTTTGAAACAATCACCCTCGAAAATGCCAGCGGCGAGCAGATCAGGCGGGCGCTTGATGAGCTCAACAGCCGTCTTGGAAAAGACGGAATCGGTCTGTTTTATTTTGCCGGTCACGGTATGCAACTGATGGGTAACAAAGTCCTGTTACCCATAGATGCAGCAACAGCATCCCCGGTCACGGTGCGGCAAAGCAGTATCGACGTCAACAATATCATTGAGAAAATGTCGTTTGGGCGACGTGGTCAACCCAACCTGCTTATTATTGATGCCTGCCTTAGTAACCCTTTTTCCCCTGCGACTTCAGATATCGAGCATCGTCCAGGCGAAGACACCTTGCCGGATCAGACACTGATCGCTTTTTCAACATCCTCTGGAGAATCAGCATTCGAAGGCAGCGGCAAGCACAGCATCTATACTGCGGAGCTGATCAGGGTGATGTCAGTAGCCGGCCTGAGTATCGATGAAATCTTCGCACGAGTGCGGCTTGCTGTCAGCCAGAAAACCGGCTACTGGCAAAAGCCCTGGGTACTGTCGTCCCTGCAGAAGCGGCTTACGCTCACGAGCGCCGCAAGTAAAGGCGCGACTCTGCTACACCTGAAACAGGTGCCCTGGTCAGAAACTGACATGCTTGGCATGCTGACCCGTGGCATCCTTCCCAAAGACGGCGCAGCACAGTACGAAATTGAATTCTGGCAATCCATAAAAGACAGCACCGATGCTGCGGACTATGAAGCGTATCTCGAAAGCTACCCTGACGGAAAATTTGCTTCGCTCGCCAGATCCCGCGCGCAACGTTACAAGAAAGAAAAACCTGCCCCTGAGAAACCGGCATTGATAATCACCGACATGGACACTGATTATATCGTGCTGAGAACCGCCAACATCAGGCAGGAGCCATCAGATCAATCAAAGCGTCTTGGCGAACTGAAAAAAGGCAGCACCATTCATGTCACGGGACAGGTGAGTGGCGGTAACTGGTACCAGGTAAAATCCGTCACTGGAATTATGGGCTTTGTTTTTGGAGATTTGCTCCAGAAACCGGTACAGAAGCCAGAAGCGCCGACCAGCACGCCAACGCCACGCAGTGTGCCAAAACCGGTCGCGGCACCGATAGCGAAGCAGGACTCAAAACCGAAGCAAGCAACAACACAGACTGGGGATAAAATCGAGGACGGCCGCGATTGCCCGGTTTGCCCGGAAATGATTACACTGCCGGCCGGCACCTTTACGATGGGCGAAAAACGGGGTGACCGGAGCGAAAGACCCGTGCACACGGTTTCCATAAAACGTCCGTTTGCCATTGGCAAATACGAAGTCACCATCGGACAATGGAATGAATGCGTGAAGGCCGGAGCCTGCAGCTTCAAGGCTGCAAAAGGCGGTCCTGGCGATAACTCCCCGGTCAGAGATATCAGCTGGAACGATACCCAGGAGTACCTGCGCTGGTTAAGCCAGAAGACAAAGCAGGAGTATCGTCTGCCCACCGAAGCGGAATGGGAATACGCGGCACGCGCCAACAGACAAACCCGCTTCTGGTGGGGTGATGCGGTGGGAACCGGAAATGCCAACTGCAAGGATTGCGGGGGAAAATGGGACCGCAGTGCACCTGCCGAGGTCGATGCTTACCCGCCCAATCCGTTTGGCGTCTATGGGGCAAACGGCGGTGTATGGGAATGGGTCAATGATTGCTGGCACAAATCTTACGCGGGAGCACCGAAAGATGGTAGCAGCTGGAACAAGCCTGACTGCCGTGAGAATGTTATTCGTGGTGGCTCCTGGCGCAATGACTCGAGTTACGTACACTCCGCAAGTCGCTTCAAATACGACACCAATGTCCGTTATCTGCAAAACGGATTCCGTGTCGCCAAGACATTGCCGAAGCCATAGCACTCCTTCAAGGTGATATCAACGGCTGCTGAAAGCAGCCAATACCACCAATAGCGATGGGCTTCGCAACTGGCACTGTCAGGGTTGGCTCAGTGTCTTTCACTTCTCCATCAGTGATTTTGGCTTGGTGTTAATCATGACAAAATCAGCCGTGATTTTATCTTTGCCCGATTTTCTTGCAATGCGCTCCAGTTGTTCCTGCACTGCGGCAAGGTACTCGGTCTTGTTTTCATACTCTTCCCTTAGTTGCTCAAACAGAGGCTCGGGCGTCATCAGCACAGCGACCATTTCCTCACCGAACGGTTCCGATACAGTCCATTCTCCCAGGTCCCCGATCGTTGCCGCATAGTCAGGCGGCGCCTGATTATTCCTGGCACGTGGTCCCGGGATCATATGCACAACACCGCCGTCAAGCGAATAGTAATCAACATTGACATAGGATTCATAAGACGGCGTTTTAATTTCAACCACGAGAGGCTCTCCCTCAACGAGTTCGTTCGCCCCACCCGCGCTCTGAATCGTCAGGCGACTAGTCCCCGTCCCGTTGTTGCCCATCCAGTACGGCGCATACAGTTCGACAATGGGACATTTTGTTTCAACCACCCGCTGCAGTTCGGTATCGAGCTTCTTTGCCCCCGGCAGTGCCAGAATCTGTTTTTCCAGTTTCTTTAAATCCAGCTGCCTGGAAACATAGCCCTGCAGCTGTACAGTGCCTGCCTTGACTGAAACATTAAAAACCGAACAGGGTAACTGATCGAGGACAGGCATAACCATTGCCCGCGACAACGCCGGCGGAGTGTTTTTGACGGGTTCTGCATGGACCGGTTCCGACATCTTCGCCAAGCGCTGCTGCCCGACAGGCTGATTCCTGTGCTCCGGATCGGCTCTATTCGCGGAGCTTTCCACGGCTTTACCGTCAGATGGCGGCGGTACCTGCTGATGTTCGAGCGCCTGCAGGCTGGCGATCTCGATATTCTCCAACGAATCGACATCGACCGCGTCAGCAACCCCCCTGGGGGTGTCAAAATAGTGGTCGATGACACCGGCTATGCCGAAATAATAGGCGATGCCGCCCAGCAGGGTGACCAGTAACGCCTTTCCTATCGCATACACCGGGGCAGGCACAGACACCGCCGACTCCGGCAGCATATCGTGGAGAAACTGCTGGACATTGGGTGTTCTTTTTTCACGATCGAAGGCAAGCGCCGCTTTCAATGCCTTCGATTGCCGTCGATTCAGATTCTTCTTCCGCTCCGGTTGAAGTCCGCCATCCCGTGCCTCGGTCGCCTGTATCCGACCGAAGGGATGCCGCCCCGTCAGCATTTCGTATGCGATACACGCCAGAGCATAGACATCATCCCTGGGGTCGGGTTCCTGCTGCTCCAGCATTTCAGGGCTTGCATAGGTGGGCGTCAATGCGCCAAGTGATCCGGGATCGAAACGCGTGGCTTCCATATCACTATCATCCGGCCGTTTGAAGGCACGCGCGATACCGAAGTCGATAACCTTCACCTCACCCTTATCAGTGAGGATGACGTTTGCCGGTTTGAAATCTGCGTGGATGATGCCATTGTTGTGCGCAAATATCAGCGCGTTGGCAATGCATTCCAGAATTCGCATAGCCTCATCCCAGGGAAATCCCTTGAAACCAGGTGCCCTGAGTAATTGTGCGAGCGACTCACCTGGCAGGTATTCCATAGTCATGTAGACAGTTGCACCGTCTCTGTCAAAGTCGTGCACCCGTACGATATTGGGGTGTGCCAGGCTCTGCGATTTCTTGGCTTCCCTCTGCAAGGCTATCAATGAATCAGGATGAGCCCGGAACTCGACATTCAGCACTTTTACCGCCACGTAGGGGTAACGATCATTCGCTTCGAGCTTGCGCCTGTCCAGCGCCTTGTACACGGT
>JBDNAP010000231.1:0-4156 GCA_039768325.1 Thiogranum sp. | reverse complement strand
CTCGGGATCTGCTGATCACTGGATACGATGCCATGTGTCAATTTACGGATGTGAATGGCGAAGCCTTCAAGATCGTCGTGCCTTAGGACTTCAATTTCGCAACGTTCACCCGCTTTCTGATGACTGTTGATACGTTCCATGAGTTCTTTACACCAACTCTGCACCTTCTCCATGTCGTGCAGGTCAACTTCTTCCAGAGCTGGCATATACAGCATCGTTTCCAGCGCCATGGGGTTATAGCGACGTGCAAGGCGGCGAATCGACATCATCACAGCAATATATTGTTTAGCAAGAGTTTCCAGGCCGGGTCCTTTCAAAGCGGGTGCGCCCTCACTAACGTATAAACTTGATTTGTCCAGGGCCGCCTGCAGGAGATAGTCCTGTAACGCCACATCATCCTTGACATATTGTTCCTGCTTTCCTTTCTTTGCCTTATACAACGGCGGCTGAGCAATATAGACATAGCCATTCTCGATCAGCTCCGGCATCTGGCGATAGAAGAAGGTCAATAACAGGGTACGAATATGCGATCCGTCAACATCCGCATCGGTCATGATAATGATCCGGTGATAACGCAGTTTGCCGATATTGAACTCGTCCCGACCGATCCCGCAGCCCAGCGCCGTGATCAAAGTACCCACCTCCGCGGAAGAGAGCATTTTGTCAAAGCGGGCTTTTTCCACATTGAGGATCTTGCCCTTGAGTGGAAGAATTGCCTGGGTTTTGCGATCCCTGCCCTGCTTGGCCGATCCGCCGGCGGAATCACCCTCGACCAGGTACAGTTCACTTTGCGCCGGATCACGTTCCTGGCAGTCAGCCAGCTTGCCGGGCAGCCCTGCGATGTCCAGCGCTCCCTTGCGCCGTGTCATTTCACGCGCTTTGCGGGCCGCCTCGCGCGCCATCGCCGCCTCTACAATTTTTGCAGTAATGGCTTTAGAATCTACCGGATTTTCAAGCAGATAGCTTTCAAGCTTCTCGGAAATCGTGGATTCAACCACACCCTTTACTTCAGACGATACCAACTTGTCTTTAGTCTGGGACGAAAACTTCGGATCAGGCACTTTGACAGAAAGCACCGCTGTCAATCCTTCCCGGGCATCGTCTCCGGTTGTATTCACCTTGTTCTTCTTATTGACCCGCGTTTCCATGTACTGATTCAGAGTGCGTGTCAGCGCGGCGCGAAAACCCGCGAGATGGGTGCCACCATCCAGCTGCGGAATGTTATTCGTGAAGCAGAAAATATTCTCCTGGTAAGAATCATTCCATTGCATGGCAACTTCCACACCCACCCCGTCCTTCTGGCCGGTGAGGTAAAAAACGTTCTGATGGAGTGGTGTCTTTTTCTTATTGAGATGCTCGACAAAGGCCCGGATACCACCCTGATACTCAAAAACATCCTGCTTGTCGCTGCGTTCATCGGTCAGTTTTATGCGAACGCCGGAATTCAGGAACGATAATTCTCTCAATCTCTTGGCCAGAATATCGTAATGAAACTCGGTATCGCCAAATACATTGTCACTGGGCTTGAATCTGACCTCTGTGCCCGTCTGATCGGTATCGCCGATCGGCTTCAATGGCTGCTGTGGCTCGCCATCGATGTATTCCTGGTAATGAATCTTGCCATCACGTCGAATCGTTAACTTCAGGTACTCCGATAATGCATTGACGACAGATATGCCGACACCGTGCAGCCCACCTGAAACCTTGTAGGAGTTATCGTCAAATTTGCCGCCGGCATGCAGCACCGTCATTATGACTTCTGCTGCTGATCGTCCCTCCTCCGGGTGAAGATCAACCGGTATCCCCCGCCCATCATCGGTAATCGTCACCGAGCAATCGCTATGCAGCTTGACCGATATCTCAGAACAATAATGAGCCAGCGCCTCATCAATTGAATTATCAACGGCTTCAAACACCATATGGTGTAAGCCCGTACCATCATCGGTGTCACCGATGTACATACCCGGTCTTTTTCGAACCGCATCAAGGCCCTTCAAGACCTTGATATTTGAGGAATCGTAACTGGAATCTTTACTCATAAGTACTTATCCGCAATGAACCGGGGGATTATAGCACCTCAGATACAAAACCGTGTTTCACGTGAAACCGGTTGACCATTCCCACGTCCCAGCCCGTTTTACCAGGATCATCGATCGCGGTTACAAACGTCTGAGCTTCGATGGACTGGAGCAAACGCATAACGCGATGCTGGTTACCTTTATCCAGTTCTGCACCGAGATCGTCCATCAGGAACAGGCTTGTTTGTGAGGTTAGTTGCCTTAACAGGCTTGCCTGAGCGACTTGTAGCGCCGTTACTAACAGTTTCTGCTGACCACGAGAAAGACTCTCAATAACCGGTTTGTTCCGGAGGAGAAAAAGCAGTTCCGCTCTTTGTGGACCTGAACGGGTGTATTTATGCTCTCTATCCTTGTCTATCCCCACTTCCAGCGCCTTGATATAGGGCATTTCGGTGGCCCAACCCTTCCTGTAGGAAATCTCTATATCTTCCGCTAAGTCGAGCAACTCCCGGCTGACACTTTTAACGACAGCAGCAAGGTTCACAATATAGTTTTCCCTGAACTGGTGAAGCTCTTCTGCACTGTTCGCCAGTTCATGATCCCACGCGTGAACTTCTTTTGTGGTGACGCCTGTTCGCAGTGCGGCATTTCTCTGCTTCAACAACTTCTGAAAGCGTTTCCACACCACCACATAGGCAGGTTTCACGTGAAACAAACCCCAGTCGAGGTATTGGCGTCTATTTCCCGGTCCCTCTTCGATCAGGCGATGCAGATTACCCCCAAGCCACTGGACTGGAAATAACGCTGCCAGATCCGACAGCCGCTTAACCGGCTTGCCGTTGATGCGCGCGATCAGCTTTCTTTCGCTGCATTTCAAACCCACCGGTATTTCACGATCCTGCTCTGCAGTGACTGCGGCAACCAACTGGAAACTTGTGGCACCGTTTTGTATGGCCTTATCCAGGCTTCTGGTTCGAAATGAACGGGCTCTGGCCAAGGTATAAAGGGATTCAAGCAGACTGGTTTTGCCTGCGGCATTCGCACCGATAAAAAGATTGAGTTGAGGAGAGAACTGCAGTGTAACCGGTGCCAGGTTTCGAAAATGATCGACGGAGAGCGACGTAAGAGGCATCTAGAACGGTAGCCCCTTTAAACTGGATTTATCATCACAGTTACCAACACTGATGGAAAGATCGCTACGGAATAACTGATTTGATGATACGGGCAAAGCGACCTCTAAAATGGCGCATGGTCTCGAATCCATCCATGTAAACCAGAAAGCATCCTGTCTTTAGCTGTGTCAGTAACTTTTCTACCCTTTGTGCAAAACTTGCGTGTTGACCGAACGATGACTGATTGATGCGCTGGCGCAGGAACATGATCGGGATTGTCTCATTGCTGAATCTGCTGTATTCAAGATGTCCCTGCGATGTCCACCCATAGCTCGGAACCAGGCGATGTTTCAAAGTGGGCGAGTTCAGAACCGTTGACTTGGCCAGATTCAGCGACGAGATAGACCATCGCACATATTTCTCAATAGCACTAGCACGATGAAAGTAAGCGTTACGCAAAGGCATTACATAACAACAGGCTAAATAAGGCATGCAGGGATCCGTAAGGCTGACACCTTTTCTGAGAGCCCGCCGGATACAGTTGAAAAATTTGTATCGTTGAAATCCTTCCAGTCATTTGTTTTAGGAAAGCCGGCATGGCTCTCCCGCTTCCCAGCTGCGTTTACAACCGCATCGGCATGACTACATAACGATACTGCTCGGTTCCCGGCTGGCGGATAAGGCAGCTGCTGTTTGAATCGCTGAGGGTGATCTCTACTTTATCGCTACGCACCGTCGACAGTACATCCAGCAAGTAGGTAACATTAAAACCGATCTCCAGGCCACTGCCCTGGTAGTCAACCTCAAATTCTTCGTCAGCCTCTTCCTGTTCAGGGTTATGTGCTTGAATTTTAACGTTATTATTTTCAAGATTGAGGCGGATACCACGATATTTCTCGTTTGAAAGTATCGAAGTTCTGGACAAGGCCTTGCGAAACAATTCCCGATCGGCGACTACCAGCTTGTCCCCGCCCTTGGGAACAACGCGGTCATAATCCGGGAAACGGCCATCCACCAGCTTGGATG
>JBDNAP010000230.1:0-4261 GCA_039768325.1 Thiogranum sp. | reverse complement strand
TCTTGCCTGACGGCAATTCACCTTGTCCCCCAGGGGACCCTGCAGGCTACTTAGGTTGCCCCCGGGAACAGATGATCCGGCCAGTCAACATGGGGAGCGCAGTAACAGGAAAACAGCAGGTTATGCCATTGGGGTTAATGAGCCACTGCTGCAGGGGAGCTTGCGGTCTGATCCAGTATCGGACCTTTTCTGAACTGGAAAGGACGTTTCAGCCCGGCCAGTATCACGCCGTCACGGTTATAAATGTCCTTCTTGAAGATGACCTGGCCGTCGGCATCCGCATTGACGGTCCAGTACAGCATGATCACGGTTACCGGGCTGGGCAGAGTTACCGAGGTGGTTTTCTGCGAATCAACCACCTCGAGTATGCGTGCTTTGTTCCAGCGATCACTTTGCAATAGTAACTCGGCAAAGTCATACGGATTCTCAACGCGGATACAGCCCGAACTGAACGCGCGCTGGGTTTTTCCAAACAGTGACTTACTCGGTGTATCGTGCAGGTAAACGGAATGCTTGTTCGGGAACATGAATTTGATCCGGCCCAGCGCATTTTTGGGGCCCGGATTCTGACGGATCATGTAGGGAAACCCCCTGCTGGAATATTTTGACCAATCTATCGTGCTGGCATCCACGGCTTTGCCATTGTGCTGCAGTACCCGCATGTCCTTTTTGTTCAGGTAGTCCGGGTCTTTCTGGATCTTGGGGATAATGTCTTTGTATAAAATGGTCGGTGGTACGGTCCAGGTCGGATTGATGTCGAGATAGGTGATCTCGGATCTGAACACGGGTGTTTTGCGGTAGGGTTTGCCAACCTGGGCGCGGGATTCCCAGATCACTTTACCGTCGCGGACATAAGTCACCCGGAAACCGGCGATGTCCGTCAGCACATACTCGTCAGGCAGGTTGCGAAGCACCCAGCGGGCCCGTTCCAGGTTGACACGGATCTGGTCGACGCGGGCGTCAACCGGTACATTCATAGCCGCCAGCGTAGCCTTGCCAAGCAGGCCGTCTGCTTCCAGTCCATGCTGCCGCTGAAACGCTTTTACACCTGCTTCGACGCTGTCATCAAATGAGTTTGACGTCAGATCGGCAGACGGCAAGTCTCCGGTTGCCGCGAGGCGCTGTCTCAGCTCAGCGACACGGGCATCGATCATACCCGGCTTCAGCGTCGGCCCCGAGGCTAGCGGATTCCAGCCGCCCTGTTGTTCGATGTTGCGATAACGGGCAAGCGCCGTCTTCAGGTTTGCATAAATCGGCGCCTGAGGACGCAAACGGTTCACCAGCCCGGTAACGCTGCCCTGTTCAATGGCGCTCGCCAGCTCAAGTGCGGTATCCAGATCGCCAATGGTGTATTCCATGTTCCAGTTGTTATCCAGCTCCACCGGATCGACTTTGCCGACCAGCAGGTGGTAGCCCAGGCGGATCAGGCTGTCCGTCAACAGGATATCGAATTTGGCGGCGAGTGCCGGGTCCGCCGTCGCATTTTCCCCGATCTGCCCCCGTAACGCCTTCAATACTGCGGTGTGGTAGTCACTGGCGTCCAGGCCGTCTTCGTCGATGCTGTCGAGCGTGTCAAACAGTTGATTAATCGAGTCAGGGCGGGTCCACAGGCGCGCATAGTTGTGTTGCTCGTACAGCGCCGGCAGTACCTGTACCGACGCGACCGACTCCCCGTCGATGACAGCGTCGCCGCCAGTCTGAATGCGCTCTATGTAGCGCTGGATATGACTGCTCACGCTGGCTTCATTGGCCGTCAGCAGGGCAGGGAAACAGGACAGGCAGATCAGTAACAGGAAGGAACGATATATCACAAAAAAGGTACTCCAGGCATTAGGGTGTCAAAAAATTAACAGCATCGCGGGTATGCGCTAGACGTTTGTCTATGTTTGTCTTATTGTTACAGCCTCAACATGGGCTTGACCAGGCAAAAAAATCGCAATCATGGTGTACAGTGTCGACTTAAAGAAAATGAGAATACTTTGAAATACTGGTTTGCGTGGCGCAAAATACACCAGTTCAGTCACGAAGCCGCCAGTAGACGGGTGGGTTTCAGCCAGACATGACTCTCCATGCGAGCGGTATGAGGATTGCCGTACTAATTTTCCGATGCGCATAAAGCGCCAAATATTACACCTCAAGGAGTCTTTATGTCACACCTCGATAGTAAAACCAACATCGCCCTGGCTATGAGCCTGATGATGAGCCTGCCCGTACATGCCGTCGATGATCTGACCGTGGATGGCTATGTCAGGAGTTCTTCCGGCGAAACCTGGAAATCCGGTTCCGGTGATTGTTTGAGAACCACTTACCTGGACAGCCAGGAATTACTCGAAGAGTGTGGTTACAAGAGAATCGTCAAGGAAGGCGTCGAGGTGGAGAACCAGCCAGCCGGTGCGGCAGTGGCCGTTCTCCAGGAAACCACGATTGTCAAAGACGATGTGGTGCTGGCTGCAAAGGAAGAAGTTGTTGCGGAACAAACTATCCAGAACCTTCGATTCGGCTTTGACAGTGCTGATCTGACTGCAGCGGATAAAGCGGAGCTCGACGCTGTTAACGCGCAGATCGAGGCTTTTCGTCCCCTTTTGCGTCAGAATGTGGCACACATGAATGTCATTGGTCATACCGACTCCAGAGGGACGGAAGCCTACAACCAGAAACTCTCGGAGCGTCGTGCCCAGGCCGTTGCCGATTATTTTGCCACCGAGGGTCAGGTACCGCGGCAAACCCTGCGCGTCAGCGGTATGGGCGAGAGTGAGCCGATTGCCAGTAACGACACCGATGCAGGTCGTGCTCAGAACCGGCGTGTAGTCATTGAAGTCGTCAAGCACTAAGTTAAGTAAGGATCAAGGGATTCGGGCCGGTTCTTCGTAACGACCGCCGCTTACCGCTTTACCTTGTATAATGGCCGGGGCTGTTTTCCAGCAGCCCCGGTTTTTTTATGGATTAACCTCGAATGACAACGGTCAAACGAATCTTCGTTGGCGCACTGCTCACGCTCGCTGCGGTATTGCTGGGTGCAACCGGTGCCTGGCTGTTGGTCGACGATGCGACACTGGTGCCGCTGCTTGTCAAACGCCTTGAATCGGCATCCGATACCCGCATCAGCTACCAGGATGGTGCCACCATCTCACGGACATGGACACCGGAGCTCAGTGTCGACAATCTGGTTGTCGCTGATACCGGGGATTTTTACCGGCTCGAGACCAGTACGCTGCAATTGAAGGTCAGCCTGCCGGGTCTGTTGACCGGCCGCGTGGATGTTCCCCACCTGCTGCTCGGCGACACCCGCGTGTATGTCCTGAAAAGCCCAACAGAAGATGCCCGCGCTGTTGATAAGCGGGGCTCTCTGGATCTTTCTGCACTGAGATTGCGGCCGGTTTTACACAAGCTGCAGATGGCGGAGCTGTCGGTTTTCCACGAAGGCGACGAGCATAAACTGCCCGCCACCCGCATCAGTGAGCTTTCGCTACGCCAGGAGCCAGGTAAGGACATACCGCGACTGTCCGCCCAGCTGGACGTGGACGGTGAAAAGTTTTCCATCGACGCCACCCTGCCGGATGTTCATCAGTCGCTGAAGCGCAAGCAGCTGCGGTTTTCGGTTGCCGTGCAGGGCGGCCAGATCGACGCATCTGCCGTGGGCCAGGTGGACTTCAGTCAGCCGACGGCCGTCGTCGAGGCCGAGCTTAAAGGCCGATTTCCGGAGCTGAACAAAATTCCCGGTGTGAATAAACAGATCAATATCCCGGGCGAGCTGACCGCCAGCGCCCGGCTCAGCGGACCATTTGCACAGCTCGCCGTTGAGGATCTGTCGGCAAACTGGGCTGGTCCCGGCCCGTCCAGCGTGAAGCTGAACGGTAAAATTGCCGATGTCACAAAACTCGACGGTATCGAACTCGCTGTGGCCGGCCGGCTCGCCGAGCCTGGCTGGCTGACACCGGTGTTACCGGACACGCTGGGCGCACTGGATAGCGCTGAGGTGGCAGTGCAGATCAGTGGTGATCAATCAAGATTCAAACTTACCGAATTCGATTTCAAGGCCACAAGCGCACAGAAACTGGACCTGTCGCTTACCGGCCGACTCGATCTGACGCAGCTGCTGCAGGCGCCCGAAGCTGAAAACCTCGACCTCAAACTCGCGTTCACCGCGCCAACCACCCGTGCGGCACGCATCCTGATCTTCGATGAGATCCCCGAGTTCGGCGCCATCACCGGCAGCGCCGATATCCATTCCACACAGGGCGATCCGAAGCTTGAGAATATC
>JBDNAP010000038.1:0-6464 GCA_039768325.1 Thiogranum sp. | reverse complement strand
TTTCAGGTAAGTGGCTTCAACTATGACTTTCATCGTCGGGCTGCCAAAAGCGATCAGTAAGATCGTGAGTAATACTGTATTTTCGGCATGACCGGGGTTTTTATTAAGACCTTTGTCACATTACCGGCGGAATTAGACTCATGATTGCAACCGGCTTCCGACGGACGCCGGGCCCCGCCTGCGGAGCTGGCTCTTCCGGTACAGGATCGTGCGCAGAAAATTTTCGAGTTTATCCCGCTGTGGTAGCCACTTGCGCTTTTTCCTGGCGGCCATGTTGGCGTGCCAGCAACAGATAGACCGCCGGGACCACGAAAAGGGTAAACAGGGTTCCAATACCGAGGCCGGCGGCAATGGTAAGACCGATATGGAATCGGCTGACCGCTCCGGGGCCACTGGCGGTCAGCAGCGGTACCATGGCAACGATCATGGAGACTGTGGTCATCAGAATCGGCCGCAGGCGAATGGCGGCGGCGCGCTCCACCGCTTCTCTCCTGTTCAGGCCTTCCTGTATCTGCAGTTGGTTGGCGAATTCGACAATCAAAATGCCGTTCTTGGCGATCAGACCGATCAGGGTGATCAGACCTACCTTGGTATAAATATTGAGGGTGGCGAAACCCAGGGTAATAAACGCCAGCGCCCCGGCAATGGACATGGGCACCGATACCAGAATGATCACCGGATCGCGCCAGCTTTCGAACTGGGCGGCGAGTACCAGGTAGATTACCAGTATCGATAAAAAGAAAGTAACAATCAGTGCACTGCCCTGCTGTGCGTACTGGCGTGACTGGCCGGAATAGTCCCAGGCGAATCCGCGCGGGAAGATCTCCTGGGCGACGCCCTCCAGGTAGTGCAGGGCATCGCCGAGTGGCACACCCTGTGCCATCACACCTTGCACGGTCAGTGAATTGAGCTGCTGGAACTGGGTCCGTTGATTGGGTTCGACGGTTTCCTCCAGGTGAATGAACGAGTCCAGCGGCACCAAGGCTGCAGCGCCGAGCTCACGCGCCGCACTGGTGCCGGTAATACCGGTCGATAGATTGACCAGCTCGTCCGAACCAGGACGAATGTAGTAGTCCTTGAGACGGTCCGCCTGCAGACGGAACTCGCGCGCAACCTGCGGGATGACCTTGTAACTGCGACCTTCCAGACTGAATCGATTGACGTCATTACCGCCCAGCAGGGTGGCCAGATTGCGGCCGATGTCCTGCATGCTGATGCCGAGGTCGCCGGCACGGTCGCGGTCGATGACCAGCGTGGTGCGCGGCCGGCTGAATTGCAGCTCTTTCATAAGAAACATGAAATTGCCACTTTGCATGCCTCGACCGATGAGCTGGTCGGCGAGCTGGTCCAGTTCCTGGTAACTGGCATCGCTGGTCATCACAAACTGGACCGGTAAGCCGCCCCCGGAACCGGGCAGGCTCGGGCGCGGAAACACGGCGGTCTGAAAGCCCGCTATCTTTTGCAACTTGGCCTGGACTTCGGGTTGCACATCCATCTGTGAACGCAGCCGTTTCGATGGCGGCTCCATTTTAAAACCACCGAATGTGGTAGTCGGTTCACCCCGGCCGAGCAGGAAAAAGCTTTCGTGGTACTCCGGCACGCTTTCGAAAGCTTCGACGATCTGTCTGGTATAGGCTTCATTGTATTCGATGGTGGCCGTCTGCGGCGCGGTGGCCTGGAAAAACAGGATGCTCTGATCTTCAACCGGTGCCAGCTCGTTCTTGCTGGTGATAAACATGAAAAAGATCGACACCAGCACCACTGTTGCAAACAACAGGGTAACCGGCAGCGCATCCAGCATGCCGTGCAGTGTTTTCCGGTAACGCTCGGCCAGCCGCTCGAACCAGTGTTCGACCCACTGCTCGAAGCGGCCCTGTTGACCGTGCGCTTTGAGCGCCCTGGACGACAGCATCGGTGACAGGGTCAGCGCCACCACGCCGGAGATCAGCACGGCGCCGGCCAGGGTAAAGGCGAACTCTGTAAACAGGGTACCCACCAGTCCGCCCATGAAACCGATGGGCGCATACACCGCGATCAGGGTGGTAGTCATAGCGATGATGGGCAATGCCAGTTCACGCGCACCGATCAGTGCCGCATCGTAACGCGATTTGCCCATTTCGATATGCCGGTGCACGTTCTCCACCACAATAATGGCGTCATCCACCACCAGCCCGATAGCCAGCACCATCGCCAGCAGGGTGAGCAGGTTGATGGAAAAGCCCATCAGCAGCATGAGGAAGGCGCCACCGACCAGCGACAGGGGAACGGCGACCGCGGGTACGATGGCAGCACGCGCCGAACCCAGCGACATATACACCACCAGCAATACGATCAATACCGCTTCGATGAGTGTTTTAAACACTTCATCGATGGAATCTTCGATAAACACGCTGGCATCATAAGGGATGTGCGCATCCAGACCTTCCGGTAACTGCTCGCGGATTTCCGGCATCAGCTCGCGGACGCGTTTTGCCACGCTCAGCGGGTTGGCCCCGGGCGCCTGTTTTACACCGACAAATATCGCCGGCTTGCCCTTGTACCAGCTGGTAGAGTCGTAATCCTCGGCGCCCAGCTCGGTACTGGCGATATCGGAAAGCCTCACCAGTGTACCCTCGGCGGAACGCACCACCAGATTGCGGAAGTCCTCTGCACTGGACAGATCGGTGGTAGCGTTGAGGTTGATCGCCGTATAGGCGCCCTTGGTCTGGCCGATACCGGCCAGATAGTTGTTGGCGCGCAGCACATCGCGCACATCATTGGCGGTGACACCCAGCGCCGCCATGCGTTTCGGGTCCAGCCAGATACGCATGGCAAAAGTCTTGTTGCCGATCAGTTCCGCCTTGGCCACGCCGGGCACCGCCTGCAACTGTGGCTGAGCCACGCGTAACAGGTAGTCGGTAATCTGCGAGGGCAACATGCTGTCGCTGTAAAAAGCCAGGTACATGAGAGCGGTGGTTTCACCGGTGGTGGAATCGATCACCGGGTCGTCAGACTCGTCCGGCAGGACATTTCGCTGGCTGGCGACCTTGGCCTGGATCTCGGCAACCGCAGCGTTGGGATCGTAGTTGAGCTCCATGTGCGCTTCCACCGTCGATTTGCCCTGGGTGGAACGTGCGAACAGGTAGTCGATACCATCGGCTTCAGCGATAGCCTGCTGCAAGGGGGTGGTGATAAAGCCTTTAATCAGTTCGCTGCTGGCACCCGGGTACACGGTGGTGACGGTCACCACCGTGTTCTTGGTTTCCGGGTACTGGCGCACCTCCAGCGAGGTCAACGCACGTATACCGACCAGCAGGATCAACAGGCTGATAACGCTGGCCAGCACCGGCCGGTTGACAAACAGGTCGGTGAATTTCATCCGCCGCTGTCCGCGGTATCCAGTTCGATGCTGTTATCGATACTGACCGCCTGACCGTTGCGCAACTTGTTCTGACCGGCGCTGGCGACCTGCTGGCCGGCCTGCAGGCCTTCGACGATTTCCACCCGCCCTCCGCGCATTTCTCCGCTTTTGACCGGACGGCGCTGCACGGTCTGCCTGCCGTCCTTATCCTGGATAACGAATACCGATTCACCGTAGGGGTTATAGGTAATCGCGGTGCGCGGCAGGGTGAGAATGCCGTCCCGTGCAGGCAGAACCGTTCGCACTTCGGTAAACATGCCGTGGCGCAGCAGATAATCGGGGTTGTCCAGCGTCGCACGCAGCCGCAGGCTGCGGGTGCCCGATTCGATACCGGGGTTGATGGCGCTTATGGTGCCCTCGAAGACACGGCCGGGATAGGCTTGCACCTCTATTTTGATACCCTGCCCGACCTTCACTTTCGCGAAGTGGCGTTCGGGCAGTGTGTAGTCGACAAATACGGGATCCAGTGCCTGCAGCGGCACGATGGTCGCCCCTGGCGACAGGTACTCACCCAGATTGACTTCCACGATACCGAGTTGACCGCTGAACGGCGCACGGATTATTTTCTTGGCGATCAAGGCGCGTTTGGAAGTGACCGTGGCTGCGGCACCGTCCATCTGTGCCCGCGACTGATCATATTCGGATTGTGAAACCGAGCGGTCCTTGAGCAGTTTTTGGGCACGCTGGAACTGCAACCTGGCCAGGGTGTGCTGTGCGATCAGACCTTCAAGCTCGGCTCTATCGACACTGTCGTCGAGCTGCAGAATGACATCGCCGGCTTCGATGTGCTGGCCGGACTCCGCCAGGATTTTCTTGACCTGTCCCGGCACTTCGGTGGTGACAGAGACACCCTGGATCGCTTCAACACTGCCGACGGAGTGCAGATAAGGCTGCCAGGTTTCCAGCCTGACTTCCGTTGCAGCAATCGTGGCCGGTGGTGGCGGTTGAGCCATCATGGCGGCCATCTTCTGCCCGCTGAAATGCTTCCAGCCAAATATACCGCCGAACATGGCTGTCAGCAGCAGGAAAACCAGAATCAGGCGTTTGATCAATTGAAGATATTCCTTTAGCTGCCAGGCCCTACACTATGACCGGACGGGACCGGGTGGAGTTCAATTCAGAGAGACAGGTATTCTGAGCGTATTCGCGGAATCCGGCAAGTGAACAAAAGTGAATAGCGGAGCTGACGTCCTTCTCTGTGTCAAATACCGTCCAGCCGGGGTGGCCACAGGCCGCGGCTGCGTTATGAATGCGCAGTCTGTATACTTGCCCGTGTGCCCTCCCAACGCAAAGTCCAGCGTTACGCCGCTTATTTCAAAGGCTGGTGCCAGGCTTTTGGTGAGCACGAAACCCTGTCCCGGGAGGAACATGCCATCAACTGGCTGTTAGCCGGAACCCAGGTCGGTTTCATTTTACCCAGCGAATTGACCAAGGCGCTTTATCGGGAAGTGCTGGGTAGACAACGCGAGTCACCGACTTTGATAATCAGCCAGAACTGCGTGCGGGTCGGCGATTTTCATTACGTGCTCACGGCAACAGGGGACAAACGAGGCACCGATGCCCTCAGGCAGATCGTGGAAAACCCGGGTGAATTGCACCTGTATTTGACCAACCATTTTCTTTACCAGTCCGGCACCAGGATTATCACGCTCTTGCGCAAGCAGCCCCTGGCCATCATTTACAGGCAGATCAGGCCGATGTATATCGAACTGACCTGAAAGTGCCCTGGCCGGGTTTTCAGCGAAGAGGCTTTTTTGAAACGCGCCCCGCCTGCAGCGGTCCATGACCTGGCCGGACTCCGGCAACGGTGATAAAGGCGAATGCTCGAACGATATATCAACTGGCTTGCGGAAGTGCGATGGCTAGTGGTCATTGTTCTGCTGTCACTTGCCTGCGCGGCCGCCTGGGGCATACGCTTGCTTAGCTTCGACGCCAGTTACGAGGCGTTCTTCTCCACGCGTAATCCGCAGTTGTCTGACCATCACGCCTTTCAGCGCGTGTATTCCCGCAGCGACAACATCCTCATGGTGCTGGCGCCGCGCCACCAAAAGGTATTCACGCCCGAAGTACTTGCCGCCGTGGAATGGCTGACGCAGCAGGCCTGGCAGGTACCCTGGTCACGGCGGATCGATTCGCTGACCAACTTTCAGCACACCGAGGCGCGTGGGGATGACCTGTTCGTGCACGACCTGGTCGAACAGGCTGAATCACTCAGCGCTGCGGAACTCGCCGCGCTGAAATCCGTTGCGCTTGCGGAACCGCTACTGCTCAATCGCCTGATTTCACCGGGCGCAGACGTCACAGCGGTTAACGTCACGGTGCAGATTGAACAGGGCAACGCCGAGCAGACCGCCGAGGCGATGGACTTTACCTTTGCCCTGCGTGATACATTCACCCACCGCTATCCATTCATCGATGTCTATCTGACTGGTGGCGTAGTGATGGACCATGCTTTTCCCGAGGCGACACTCAACGATGTACACCGGCTGATTCCGCTGGTATACGGCGTGATATTTATCACCATGCTGTTACTGCTGCGCTCTGTCACGGGCACGCTGGTGACGGCGCTGATACTGGTACTGTCGGCAAGCACCGGCATGGGCCTGGCCGGCTGGCTGGGCATCGCGCTGACGCCGCCGACGGTGGGCGCGACGACGATCATCATGACGCTGGCCGTGGCAGACAGTATTCATATACTCATCACGCTGTTCCATGCCCTGGCGCGCGGTCTCGACAGGCGCAGCGCCCTACTGGAAAGCCTGCGAGTCAACCTGCAGCCGATCACTCTGACCAGCCTTACCACCGCCATCGGTTTTATGAGCATGAATTTCTCCGATGCACCACCGTTTCGCGATCTCGGCAACATCACAGCCATGGGTGTGGTGGCAGCCTGGCTGTACTCCCTGACCCTGTTGCCGGCGCTGTTGTTGATGCTGCCGCTCAGGGTACGTAGCGAAAAACAGCCCTCTGCGGCCATGCAGCGGCTGGCCGATTTCGTGCTGCGATACCGGCGCGGCCTGTTAGGCCTGGGCGGCCTGTCGATGGTCATAGCCGGCGTCCTTGT
>JBDNAP010000229.1:0-12519 GCA_039768325.1 Thiogranum sp. | reverse complement strand
GTAGCCGCAAGGCAGCCGCTGAACGCCTGGGCATCAGTCCACGCACCCTGCGCTATAAACTGGCGCGTATGCGAGAGCAAGGTATAGCCGTTCCGGCTTGAGGAGAATGAATGATGAGCAGCATTAGTAATGTAGACCAGGTGTTGTCGGAAATGCGGCGACTCACGGCGGCCGCACAGAATGGACCTGCCCAAACAGAAAAGGCAGCGGCCGGCGATGGAGATTTCTCCAGCCTGTTAAAGCAGTCAATCGATCAGGTTAATGCAACGCAGCAGGCAGCCAGCAATCTTTCCACCGCCTTCAGTACCGGTGACCCGAATGTGGATGTTACCGAAGTCATGATCGCCTTGCAGAAAGCGGGAGTTGCTTTTCAGGCTATGACTGAGGTGCGAAACCGTCTGGTCTCGGCCTATCAGGACATCATGAGTATGCCAGTTTAAAGAGTCTCAGGCACGACGGACAGCAGGGCCACAAGAGTAGTAATGGTGATGACTCATGACTACACAAGTTAGCCGACATCAGCTTACGGAATCGTCGGCTACACGAGCCCGGGGGTGGGAGAAGGTGGATCACCAGAAGCAGGCACCTTGTGGGGGATGCAGGAGTAACTGCCAGGGACGCGGTTGTCGAGCGTACGGGGATGTATTAACAGCGTGTCCCGCAGGCGTACGTTGGGTGGCTTACGCACGCATTAGTAACGGGGGCGGGAAGTAAGCTTATGGCACTGGTAAAAGCGGAAACAGTTCACGGCTTCCAGGGTTTGCCGGCGTTGCGCCAGATTGGGTTGATGATCGGGCTTGCAGCCAGCGTAGCGTTGGGTGTGGCGGTCGTGCTCTGGTCTCAGCAGCCTGGCTACACGCTGTTGTATGCCAACCTCAGCAGTAAAGACGCGGGCCAGGTCATCGATGCCTTGCAGAAAGCGGGCATCGTTTTCAAAGTCGATGAGGCTACCGGTGCGGTGATGGTGGAAAGCAGCAAATTGCAGACCGCACGCATGGAACTGGCCAGGGACGGTTTGCCGGAAGGTAATGCGATGGGCTTCGAAATGCTGCAGAAAGAGCAGGGATTCGGTACCAGCCAGTTTATCGAAACGGCAAGATTTCAACGTGCTCTGGAAGGCGAACTTAGCCGCACTATTGCAACACTGCGCAATGTCGAAGCAGCCCGCGTACACCTGGCTATTCCGAAACGTTCCGTTTTCCTGCGCGAGCGATCTGATCCCACTGCATCGGTAATGATCGATCTGTATTCCGGCCGCAGACTTGACGATGATCAGGTAGCCGCTATCGTGCATTTGGTTTCATCCAGCGTACCACACCTGACACCGGAAAATGTCACTGTGGTGAATCAGCGCGGCGATTTGCTGAGCGGCAGTAACTCGACTGACGGCCTGGCGCCGACATCCAGCCAGTTTTCCTACAACCGCAAACTCGAGATGACATATGCTGACCGTATTCGTCAGTTGCTGGAGCCTATTATCGGTGCGGGAAAGGTGCGGGCAACGGTGAACGCCGACCTCGATTTTACCGTGACCGAACGAACCCAGGAGTCCTTTAATCCCGATTTGCCATCCTTGCGCAGTGAGCAGATCAGCGAAGACGAGACAATAGCGGGACATGCCGCGTCGGGAATACCCGGTGCTTTGTCGAATCAACCGCCCCAGGATGCTGTCGTCCAGCAACCCGGGGCGGCGGGTGGTCCCCTCGATTCTGCGCCGGCTACAGCGCCAGTCAACAACAGTAAACACAGTGTTCGTAACTACGAACTGGACAAGACCGTCAGCCATACCAAACTGGCAACCGGAACCATTCGCCGCTTGTCTATTGCTGTGGTGGTCGATAACAGGCGGGAACTCGATGAAAACGAAGAACTGGTCAGCAAGCCCTGGACGGATGACGAGCTGAAACGTTTTACCTCGCTGGTCAAGGAGGCCGTAGGCTTTGATGCACCGCGTGGTGACACTGTGAATATCGTCAACTCGTCGTTCATCCCGCCGCCGGTGGCGGAGGCGATTCCTGAACCTTCTCTTTTGGAACAGCCCTGGATCTGGGATGTTGCCAAGCAGGCTGCCGGCGCTCTGGGTCTGTTGGTTGTCGTTTTCGGGGTGCTGAAGCCGGTTATGCGCAGTCTGGCAGATAAAGGTGCCCAGTCGATGCAGGCGGCAGCCATGCTTCCTGCTGCGGCGGGTGAAGTCGGTGGCGCAGGAGCCGACGACCGGCTCAGTTTGTCGGGTACAAACCCGCAGCAGGCACAGCTGGCAGCACCGCAAAAGAGCTATGACCAGCATCTGGATACGGTAAAGAATGCCGTCGATGAGGATCCCAAACGTGTAGCGCAAGTCGTCAGGAACTGGGTTGGCGAAGATGGCTGAGGGCAAATCCAGCCTCAAGGGTACTGATCGTGCAGCCGTGTTGCTGCTAAGTCTTGGGGAGGCAAATGCAGCAGAAGTCCTCAAGCACATGGGCCCCAAGGAGGTCCAGAAAGTCGGTGCGGCAATGGCGGCAATGACGAATGTGCCGCGTGATCAAGTGATGCAGGTGTTGGAACAGTTTTCCGAGACCGTGCAAAATCAAACAGCGCTGGGCGTAGATTCCGATGAGTATATCCGTTCGGTGATGGTGGGTGCACTCGGTGAGGATAAAGCCAAGGGTCTGATGGATCGCATTCTGCTTGGCAGTAGCACCAAAGGCCTGGAGGCACTGAAATGGATGGATGCGCGGGCCGTTGCAGAACTTATACGGCTGGAACATCCGCAGATTCAGGCCATTGTGCTGTCCTATCTGGATAATGATCATGCCGCAGAAGTAATCAAGTTCTTTCCCGAACAAACCCGCCACGATGTGCTGCTGCGTATCGCCACCCTGGACGGTATTCAGCCTTCGGCGTTACAGGAACTCGATGGAATCCTAGAGCGCCAGTTTGCCGGCAATCAGAACGTCCAGTCGTCGAGCGTGGGCGGAGTGAAATTGGCGGCCGATATTCTGAATTTCATGGACAGCTCAATTGAAGGCGAAATCATGGAAGCCATCAAGGAAGCAGATGCTGAACTGGGTCAGGAGATTCAGGATCTGATGTTTGTGTTCGATAATTTGATAGACGTCGATGCTCGCGGTATCCAGGCCCTGTTGCGGGAGGTTTCCTCCGAGACCCTGATTCTGGCGCTAAAAGGTGCCGAAGATGCCATGCAGGAAAAGATCTTCAGCAATATGTCCAAGCGTGCCGCCGAGATGATGCGCGACGATCTGGAAAACAAGGGCCCGGTACGCCTGAGTGAAGTGGAAGGTGCACAGAAGGAAATCCTGGCCATTGCACGGCGTATGTCTGATTCAGGCGAACTTGTGCTCGGTGGCAAGGGGGCAGAACAGTTTGTCTAGTCCCCCTTTTACGTCACGCACACTTGATGCCCCGGGAAACGGCAGGTGGTGAAAAATGGGGACTAAAGTTATCCGCGGTGAGACAGTCTCGGATTGCCAGACCTGGCATGTGCCTGAGGTGCAGGCTGACGGTTCACAACAGCGGCGACCAATGACAGCGCGCCAGCTGGAAGAGATTCAAACCCAGGCTCACAGGGAAGGTTTTCAGCAGGGACTGCAGGAAGGGCGTGATGCGGGACTCAAGGAGTTTGCCCAGCGTGTTCAGTACCTGGAACAGGTTATTCAGTCACTTGCGAGCCCTTTGGAGAAGTTGGACGAGACAGTCGAGCAACAGCTGGCCCAACTGGCCATGCTGGTTGCCAGACAGCTGGTGCGGCGCGAGCTGAAAACCGATCCTGAGCAGGTAATTGGCGTTGTCCGGGAGGCGTTGTCAGCATTACCTGTAACAGCCGGCAATATTCAACTGGCTTTGCATCCGGAAGACGCGGTGATAATTCGCGAGTCCTTGTCACTCCGGGAGGGCGAGCAGAATTTCAAGCTCGCGCCAGAGGGTAAGCGGCCTTCTGAGTGTGGCGGTATTCATATTATCGATGATCCGGTGCAAAGCCGCGGCGGCTGCCGCGCGCTTACCGAAGTATCGCAGATCGATGCAACTGTTGAGTCGCGCCTGAACACCGTGATTGCCAGTGTCCTGGGTGGTCAGCGCAGCACGGACAATCAGGCAGGCTGATGTTGCAGACCGAACGCAGCGAAATCTGGAAACAGCGCTTGGATCCGTATCTGCGACGCGCTGAACAGGCGCAGCCGTTCGTGGTGACAGGTAAACTGACGCGTATGGTGGGTTTGACGCTGGAGGCGGTTGGTTGCCAGGCCTCCATCGGTGGTCGCTGCCTGATCGAATCGACACAGGGTGAACCCATTGAAGCCGAGGTCGTTGGATTTCACGGCGACAGACTCTATCTGATGCCGATCGGTGATTTGCAGGGGTTGGGCCCGGATGCCAGGGTGATACCGACCCACAGCGTGTGTGAAGTGGCGGTGGGTGAACATTTGCTTGGGCGGGTGCTGGACGGTGCCGGACACGCCCTGGATGGCAAGGGACCGATAAGCACTGAAGAGCGTGTGCCGCTGAGCGGACGGGCTATTAACCCGTTGACGCGTTCTCCGATTCGTGAGCCGCTGGATGTTGGAGTGGCCGCCATCAATGCCTTGCTGAGTGTAGGTCGTGGTCAACGCATGGGGCTGTTTGCGGGCAGCGGCGTCGGTAAGAGCGTTCTGCTCGGCATGATGACACGCTATACCAACGCTGACGTCATCGTTGTCGGGCTGATTGGCGAGCGTGGTCGTGAAGTAAAGGAGTTCGTCCAGAATATCCTCAGTGAAGAGGGCTTGTCGCGTTCTGTTGTAGTTGCAACACCGGCCGATAATTCACCACTTATGCGTATGCACGGCGCCATGCTGGCGACCAGCGTGGCCGAGTACTTCCGGGACCAGGGCAAGCAGGTTCTGCTGCTGATGGATTCTCTGACACGTTTTGCTCAGGCACAACGTGAAGTTGCGTTGGCCATCGGTGAACCACCAGCCACTAAGGGTTACCCGCCATCGGTATTCGCAAAGTTACCGCAGTTGGTCGAGCGCGCCGGAACCGGCGACCGCGGTGGTTCGATAACGGCCTTTTATACCGTGCTGGCGGAAGGCGACGATCAGAACGATCCGATCGCCGACGCGGCGCGTGCCATTCTCGATGGTCACGTGGTGTTGTCCCGTGAGCTGGCCGAATCCGGTCATTATCCTGCTATTGATATCGAGGCCTCCATCAGCCGGGTCATGGTGGATGTCGTGACGCCTGAGCACGAGCAGGCGGCTCGTCGCTTCAAGCAGATTTACTCGGCCTACCGTCAAAACCGGGATCTGATCAATGTCGGCGCCTACCAGTCGGGCAGCGACGCTCTGGTTGACGAGGCCATTGCCCGCTATCCGCAGCTGAGCCACTTTCTGCAACAGCACATGCACGCTCAGGTGACCTGGAACGACAGTCTGGCCGGCCTGGCCGAGTCACTCGGACTCATGCCCGCCGGTGAGGCTAACGCTTAGGCGGCGGCAGCCGACAGAGTTATTGAGAAGGTAATGGTTTTGCACACAATGACACGATCCAAACGCATGAAACCAGTTCAACAGCTTGCGCAGAACCGCGAGCAGCAGGCTGTGCAGAAGCTGGGACAAAGCCTGCAGTATCTGCAGGCGCAACAGGCCAAGCTGGCGGAGTTGCGAGCCTACCGTGACCAGTATGCCAGAGACTTTGAAGCTTCGGGTGGCGACGGACTGGGCGCCACACGTGTGCAGGACTACCGGATATTCCTCGGTCGTCTGAGCGAAGCCGTCCATCAGCAGGAAGCCATCATCGCCCAATGCTGCGTCAGTCATGAAAAAACCCGTCAGCAGTGGATGGAGTCCCGCGGTCGAAGCCGGGCGGTCGACAAGCTTGTCGACCGATATTTCCTGGAAGAAAACAAGCAACTGGACCGCAAAGAACAAAAGGAACAGGATGACCGGGCCCAGAGGTCGCCTCCCGATCCACTCCATAGATGATCAAAGCTGGCACGTAGCTTGCTCCCCTACCCTGTAATTGAATTCAATCGATTCAGGAGCTTTAACATGAACGCATCCTTACCATTATTGCCCCTCGCCACGGACAGCGCCGGGGGAGGAAGCGGGCTGGATAAAAAATTTCATGAAATACAAATGGATAGCGGTGATCACGCTGGCTTTGCGCCACTTCTTGAGCAGGCTCATGCAGCAGTCTCCGGTGAGTTTGCCGTTGCACCGTTAATCACGCTGGACGCCGAAAGCCTGTTCCCACAGGTCCAAAGCTTGCCGCAAGCTGGCAAGCTGTTGCCGCTGCTGGGGAAGGTGCTGGATGAGGCGATTGCCAATGGCGTTGAACCTCGACAGGTACTGCAGCAGATGGCTGAAAAACTGGAACAGCTGGGGTCGGGTTCCGAGCCGAATGCCGCAGAAAGCCTTATCGCCGCGTTTCACCAGCTGCTGGATGAATTCCCGGCGCTGAAAACCCCGGCAGACGCACTAGCGTTTGTGGCCGCCGGCGATAAAACCTCTGAGGTCACCCTGTCCAGGGACAGGACGATGGGCCGCTCTCTGCTGCAGCTGATGCAGGGGCAGGCAGGTGTTGTCGGCAGCGGAGAAAAATTGCCTGTCAATGAAACTCAGAATGCTTTCAACAGCGCCGGTCTGGATAAAGTGGCGGAGCAGGCGCAGCCAGGGCAGCCTGAAATGGCAAACCTGATGGCAACACTTAAACGATTGATGGTGCAAGGTAAATCTGCACCTGTCGAGACCGGGCTACGGGCCGAGTCGGTGACAGCTGCGGCGGCGTCACCACCTGCTCAGGCGTCTGGTTCGGCAACGTCGGTGTCAGCGACGCTTAGCGTCAATACCCCGCTAACCCAGGGCGACTGGGATCAGGCACTGGGTGAGCGTATCCAGTGGATGGTGAACCGGAAAGTGCAGGGCGCCCAGATCAGGCTGAATCCAGCTCAGCTAGGGCCCATGGAAGTACGCTTACAGGTTCACAACGATCAGGCCAGCATCCAGTTCAGCTCGGCCCATAGCATGGTCCGGGAGGCGCTGGAGGCGGCATTACCGAGGTTACGTGAAATGTTTGATTCATCCGGTGTTGAATTGGTGGATGTCGACGTGTCCGGAGAGTCATTTGCCGGCGAGCAACGACCCGGTGGTGAGGATGGCACAGTGGCCGCGGGAACGCGTGCCATTGACGCCGGCAGTGAGGCGGAAACGCTGCTGGAAACCCCGGTACGTTCACTACTGGAACGCGGACGATTGGACCTGTTTGCCTAAGCATCTTGAATTAACTGGGGTTGTTTAGGCCTGGCCGTGCCGGTGCTGGTGAAATAGACGGATGTTCGGTAACAGATTGATTGTATTTACGGATACGCTTGTGCTAACGTCCAGTAATAACTATAACAAACGTTGGAACTGGACATGCCAACACCCCCGAAAAAACGTGGGCGGTCGAAGGAGGGGCGGCGGCCCGGCGCCCGTAAAAAATCCTCCAAGCCTGTGCTCGGCAAAGAAGTCGATTACCTTCTTCAACTGACCGAGGAAGATACCCGGCTGCTTCACCGCTATAAGGACATCATGGCCCAGGGAGCGGCCGGATTCGCGGAAACCGTTTACAATTACCTGTTCGATAATCCTGACATCGCTGATGTGCTGTACGCCCACGAAAGAGAGGGCGGTAACATCGGCGAACTGGTGCGTGGCATGTTGGCGCACAAATTGAGTCTGCTGAGCGGAAATACCGATGAAAAATCGACTGCCCGCAGTGAGCAGGTAGGTCGCACGCATTTTCGCCAGGGCGTCAAGCCGGTATGGACGCTGGGTGCCTACCGCCTTTTCATGGATCATCTGCAACATTTGGTGGATACCGATCCACAAATTGAACAGCAGGATCGCAACGCTGTGGAATCGGCGCTCATCAAGATGATTTTCCGTGACCTCGCCGTGGTCAGTGAAGGTTACTGGCGGGCCGCGGTGGAACAGCTCACCGATCAGCGTGATGAACTGGGCTTTGAGCAGCACCTGGCGGGCGAGATTCTGAGCAACATACCGCAGCTGCTGTGGACGGTCGATATTGAATCCAACCGCATCAGCTACGCCAGTCCTGGTACCCAGGCATTCTGTCACAATGAACTGGAAGCCCCCATTCCCTGTTTCTACGCCATTCACGGTTCTGAACGAGAGCGGGTGCTGACGGCCTGGCAACAGGTACTGGATGGCGAGTCGGTACAGCTTGAAGTGCGACTGACGCCTGATGACAGTGAAGAGAGCTGGTTCCGTATGGCCTTTTATCCTATGACCAATCGCCGCGGCCGTGTGCTTCGTGTCCATTGCCTGATGGAGGATGTTACCCGTTTACATACAGACCGGGAACGCCTCGAACAGCTTTCTACTCAGGATGAAGTGACCGGCCTGGCCAATCGCGCCCTGTGGCACGACCGTCTGGCCTCAGCGCTGGCGGTAGCGCGGCGTAATCCCGGTGCTTCAGTTGCCGTCATGATTCTGGATATCAATCAGTTCAAAATGTACAACGATTCGCTGGGCCACGCAGCCGGCGATGAATTGTTACGTCAGATATCGCAGCGTTTGCAAAAAGTGCTGCGTGATACCGATACACTGGCCCGTCTGGGTGGCGATGAATTCGGTATTGTCTTGCCCTTACTGCAGGATGCAGAGAGAGCAGGGGAACGTGTGGCGGGTGAAGTCATGAATGCGCTTAGCGCGCCATTTTCTTATGAACAAAAAGAACTGTGTATGAGCAGCGCAATTGGTATATCGCTGTTCCCGCAGCATGGTGAGGATGCGAGCACCCTGGCCAGTCATGCCGACAGTGCCATGTACCGAGCCAAGTGGAATTCAGCACCTTACCTGTTCTATGAAGCAGAAACCATGACATCGTCTGCGACCGAACATCTTTCAATCTCCGGCCAGTTACACGGCGCTTTGGAGCGGAGAGAGTTTGAACTTTACTACCAGCCGAAAATGGATCTGGTCAGCGGCGAGATCTGTGGAGCTGAGGCGTTGTTGCGCTGGCAACACCCGCAGCAGGGACTGGTGTTGCCGAACAGATTTATTCCAGTCGCCGAGCAGTTGGGTATGATTTCTCCAATCACCGACTGGGTGCTGGATACCGCATTGGCGCAGAGTAGAGCCTGGCTGGTCGAAGGTAGACAGATGCCGGTTTCGATTAACGTCTCTGCACGTTCCTTCCAGTCACCGGGACTGGTCGCACGTATCGAACAGTCCCTGAAAGAGGCTGGTGTGGGTGGCAGCAGTCTGGAGATCGAAATCACCGAAGGCACCCTGATGGCCGATCTGGATAAAGGCGCCCGTATTCTACAGAGTCTGAGCGATCTCGGGGTTTCGATTGCAATCGATGATTTTGGCAGCGGTTACTTTTCCCTGGCGTATCTGAAACGTGTGCCCATCAACACCCTGAAAATCGATCAGTCCTTTCTGGAGAGTATGGACCGTAATCCGAAAGACGCCGCCGTGGTGCGCTCTATCATCGAGCTGGGCCATAATCTTGGATGCAAGGTTATCGCTGAAGGCGTCGAGGATGAAGGAATCCGATTGCAGCTACAGCATCTGGGCTGTGACCTGGTGCAGGGTTTCCATATCAGCAAGCCCTTGCCGCTTGCAGGGTTCCACGAATGGCTGTCCAGTTCCTCTCATTAGTATCAATTTCGGTCTCGCATAGTCTTCCTGCCTGAACATTCGGCGGATCTGCTCAAGTATTTTCAACAAACCTTGCGGCTAAGCCGCGTAACTCCATGGCTGGTTTTTAACCGCAGCCGCGGCTCGTCCAGCCAATGTTCTGTCAATCCGCCCCTTCCTGTAACGTCAAAAGTTCGGCGTCCTGCTGAAAAGATATTTTAACTATATGTATTAAATGACTATTAAATGAAGGCGCATCGTGGCATACGTCTTGCTTTTGCAGTAACTGCAAACATGAGCGGGGATTAGACGATGGCACAGGAAGACGATCTGGAACTGGATGTCGACGGCGGTGAAGGGCCAAAAAAGAAATCCAAGTCCAAGCTACTTATCATCATCAGCGTTGTGGTTCTGCTGTTGGGTATTTCGGCAACAGCGACGATCCTGTTAACAGGCATCTTGTCTGGCAACCAGGAAGACGCTGTCGCTGAACAGACTGACAGCAATAAAAAGGCGGCTAAAAAACAAAAAGTTTCCAAGGGGCCCTTGAACTACGTGCCCATGGATCCACCCTTTGTGGTCAACTTCAATGGTGACACGGATGTCCGATTCCTGCAGATCACCGTGGAAGTCGGTACCCGCGACCCCGATGCCGTGGACCTTGTCAAGGAACACCGTCCCGCCATTCGTAACTCCCTGGTGATGCTGTTTGGCAATCAGAATCCCGCTACCTTGAATTCACGCGAGGGTAAGGAAAAGTTGCGTAGTGAGACCCTGGCGGAGATTCAGAAAGTCATGACGGAAGAGACCGGTGACGCGGGTGTGGATAGTGTGTTCTTTACCAGCTTTGTCATGCAATAAGGTGATGCGGTGAACGATCTGCTTTCACAGGACGAAATAGATGCGCTTCTGCACGGGGTCAGCGGAGGCGATGTCGAAACCGAAAGCGACGAAGAGATTCCTGAAGGTGAGGTTCGGGGTTTCGACTTTGCCAGTCAGGACCGTATTGTCCGTGGGCGTATGCCTACACTGGAAATGATCAATGAGCGTTTTGCCCGTTACTTCCGCATCAGTCTATTTAACATGCTCCGTCGTGCCGGTGAGATCTCGGTCTCTGGTGTGCAGATGCTCAAGTTCGCGGAATATGTACACAGCTTATTTGTACCGACCAGTCTGAATCTGGTACGCGTACCGCCGCTGCGAGGAAGTGCGTTGTTTTTGCTCGAACCCAAGCTGGTTTTTGCCCTGGTGGACAATTTCTTCGGCGGCGGTGGCAAGTTTCCTACCAAGATCGAGGGCCGTGAATTTACACCAACAGAACTGCGTGTTGTTCAATTGGTGCTGGACATTGCCTTCAAGGATCTGAAACAGGCCTGGAAACCGGTTTTAGAAGTCAGTTTTGATTACCAGAGTTCCGAGGTAAATCCACACTTCGCCAACATTGTCAGTCCCACAGAGGTTGTCGTGGTGAACACTTTCAGGGTGGAACTGGATGGAGGTGGCGGCGACATGCATGTCACCATGCCTTATTCAATGGTCGAACCCATCCGTGACCTGCTCGATGCGGGTGTGCAAAGTGACCGTAGTGATCGCGATGACCGCTGGAGCCGCTCGATTCGAGAGCAAATGAAACAAGCACCGGTGGGTCTGCGCTCGACTCTGGTTGAAACAAGCTTGTCTTTACGTGAAATCAATCAACTGCGAGCCGGTGACGTTATCGCGATTGATCTACCTGATCTGGTAACGGTCGAAGCGGAGGGCACGCCCGTATTTCGTGGCAAATTTGGTGTTTTTAACAGTAACCGGGCTGTGAAAGTGACACAGAAGATTGCCCCGGATCAAATTGAAAAATAAGGGTGGCAGGAGAGGCCGATGAGTGAACAAACGGATAAGCAGGAAGCCGGTGCAGATGACGACTCGGCTGATGCCACGGCTGAACAGGCGGTAGCAGAGGCCCCTGGAGAACAGCCTGCGCAAGCCGCTGCTGCAGAGTTCGATAAGCTCGAGGATACCTCGAGTGGACCGGCAGCTGAAGAAGAAAACCTGGACGTTATTCTCGATATTCCTGTCACCATTTCGATGGAGATCGGGCGCACCAGTATCAGTATCCGCAATCTCCTCCAGTTAAACCAGGGCTCGGTTGTGGAACTGGATCGACTGGCCGGCGAGCCCATGGATGTGCTGGTAAACGGCACGCTGGTTGCACACGGTGAAGTCGTTGTCGTTAACGAAAAATTCGGGATTCGACTCACAGATGTCATTAGTCCCGCGGAACGGGTCAAGAAGCTCAAGTAGGGTGATGCATGATGTTTTGCCGTGCTCAGCAAGTAACCCTGTTTGCTAGTGGATGCGCCACTTTCACCCTCGGCTACGCAGCAGAGTCCGATAGCAATACAGCCGGCGCGCTGAAGGGTGCCGCTGGCCTGGGCCATGCCCAGGACCCCATGGCTATGACCAGCCTGTGGCAGTTGACGCTGGGTATGTTGCTGGTACTGGGCCTGATTGTTGCTATCGCCTGGGTACTCAAGCGCAGCGGTCGCTTCCAGATGGCGGCGGGTGGTGGTCTGCGGATTCTCGGTGGACTTTCGATGGGCACACGTGAACGTGTTGTCCTGCTGCAAGTCGGTGAGACCCAGTTGCTGGTGGGCGTTGCCCCGGGGCGGGTACAGACACTGCACGTACTGGATAAGCCGCTGGAATCGATGCACGCTACCGCCTCCGCAGCCCCCGGGTTTGCTGATCAACTGAGTCGTTTTCTGAACAAGGAAAAAACAAGGTGAATTGCGCAGCAAGACAAGGTGAATTGCGCAGCAAGAGAGGGTGCCCTGGGGCACAAGGTGAATTGCGCAGCAAGAGAGGGTGCCCTGGGGCACAAGGTGAATTGCGCAGC
>JBDNAP010000228.1:0-13856 GCA_039768325.1 Thiogranum sp. | reverse complement strand
TCACCGCAGTGGCGTAAGATGAATTCGCGACTGCGGTCTCGCAGTTCTATCGCCACACGCCAGCTATCTTTTTTTGCGTCCCGCATAAAGCCGGCCGGGTCGATGGGCGGGCCGATTTCGATGCCGATTGCACCGCGCTGTGGGAACCAGGAGCCCGATCGCAGTATGGAGCGCGTGCCGCGGATCGCCACGGGGACAATGGGGACACCGGCTTGTGCGGCTACGCTGAAGGCACCGAGGTGAAAGGGCATCAGGCCGGGGTTGCGGGTAAAGGTGCCTTCGGCAAAGAACACCAGGGCATGGCCTGCCTTCAGCACGTCGGAAAGATGCCGGGTGTCTCGTACACTTTTACCGGTGTCAAAGCGTTCGACAAACTCAGTGTGAATATGTTGCAGGGGTACGCGAACCATGAAGGATTCGGCAAGTTCCGCTTTGGCGACAAAGCGAAAATGTCCTGGCAGCATCGCTACCAGTGCATAGGGGTCCAGATAACTGGCGTGATTGGACACCAGGACATAGGGTCGCCCGTCAGCGGGCAGGTTTTCCAGGCCATTGAGCTTGACGCGGGTTGCGGTGGCCTTTGCCAGTAACTGCGAGCACTTTTTCATGACCCTCCAGCGCATGGGAAAGCCCGGCAGCAGGGTGGTGGAGAACCAGACGACGGGCGCCAGCAGTACATACACCAGCCAGCAATAGACGGCATAAGACACTGTGGTGGCATAGCGTGCCGAGCGTCGTATCTGCGGCATTATACTGGCCATTGCCAGGCGCAGAACTTGCCAGCTTACGCTGCGCTGGCTTCTCCCGACGCTGCCTTTTTCATAGATTTCACGGCTTGCCGCCCGGCGAATTTTGCCACTCGACGTCTTCAGCACCGTGCCGGGGGGCGCCAGTACGACGTCATCCGGTGGTGCACCCACCAGATCGGTCGCCAGCGCATTGATCTCGGCGCGCAGCTTATCCGCTTCGGCCCTGTCTTTACTGTGTGTCTCCGCCAGCACAACAAGCCGTTCCGTGCCTGATCTGACATCCTCAGTGCCGAACACGGCGACGCGGCCGCTGCGGATGCCGGGAATAAGCCCCACTGCCTGTTCCAGTTCATGCGGATAGATATTGCGCCCGGCACGGATGACAATGTCCTTGATGCGCCCGGTTATATAGATTTCTCCATTGGCCATGTAGGCCAGATCGCCCGAGTCCAGCCAGTCTCCCTGAAACAGTTGGCGGGTTTTTTCGGCATTGCGGTAATAGCCGCTGGTTGACGAGGGGCCGCGAAACTGCAGGCGGCCTTCCCGTCGTTCGGGTAATTCGTGACCGGCAGTGTCCATCACCCTGATCTGATGTCCAGGCAGCGGTGGTCCGCTGGAAGCAAAGCGTAGAGCGTGTTGATCAT
The DNA here is from genome assembly GCA_039768325.1 of Thiogranum sp. Classification (GTDB taxonomy): domain Bacteria; phylum Pseudomonadota; class Gammaproteobacteria; order DSM-19610; family DSM-19610; genus Thiogranum. The sequence continues at coordinate 12,463 of JBDNAP010000228.1, read as the reverse complement.
CTGTCGCAGCCGGCGTGGCTTTTCCGGAGCGCGAAAAGCTGTTGCGGTCGATACGGTCAATGAGCGGTCCCCGCTCCAGCGGCGGAAATGCCAGGCCTACGGTCGATTCTGCCAGACCGTATACCGGCATCATTGCTGTGCTGCGAAAGCCGAATGCGGCAAAGCGTTCATCGAATCGCTGCACGGAGTCCGGACTGACCGCCTCTGCACCATTGAACGCCGCGCGCCAGGAGCTCAGATCCAGTCCTTGCAGGTCTTCATCTTTAAGGCGTCGCAGACAATACTCGTAGCCGAAATTCGGGGCGGCGGACAGGGTGCCGTGGTAGTGGTGAATGGCCCACAACCAGCGCTCCGGCCGGGCCAGAAAACTCAGTGGCGACATGACGACGAAAAGCGCCGCATAGTACAGGCTGCCCAGCCAGGCACCGATCAGACCCATGTCGTGATACAGCGGCAACCAGCTGACAAATACGTCTTCGGGCCCGGCCCGGACCACCTGGCCCATGGCACGGATATTGGCGAGCAGGTTGGCGTGGGTGAGTACTACGCCTTTGGGATTGCCGGTGCTTCCCGAGGTGTATTGTAAAAACGCGATGTCGTTGCTGTTCAGGGCGGGGAGGGGAGGAACAGGACCGGACACCTTGAGCTCGGCAAGCGACGTGATCTGTCGAAGATTGGGCAGTTGGGATTTGAGCAGTTGCGCGATGCGTTTTGCCTCGACTACGGTAATGAGGGTGCGCGCCAGACAGTTGGCCAGGATACGGACGTGCCTGCGCATATGGTCTTCCAGCTGCGATGGCCGGGCTGGCGGATAGATAGGCACGGGGATGCCGCCGGCCATCAGCACGCCGAGAAAACTGAAAAAATAGTCGGGGCCGCTGGGTAACATGATCGCGACGGGTTCGGCCGCTTCTATACCGCGTTGCTGTAAGCCGGCGGCCACTTGTCTGGCGCCCTCTTCAAGCTGGTGATAAGTGATGATTTCACCCGTGTTTTCATCCCGGTAGATCTGGATAAGAGGGCGGTCGGGATGGTGCATGACGTGCCAGTCCAATACCTCGACCAGGGTTTGCGCCGCGGCTGGAGCGGCCGCGGCTTCGCCGAGTTCCATTGGACGCATCTCGGCAGCGGACAGGGCGGTTCGCGGCCCGGCTGCGCCGAGTACCGCACGTAATAAATCACGTGCTGTTTCGGCTTCGGCAAAGCTGTGTTCCGGCAGCGTAAGCTCGAAGCGCTTTTCCACCCGGGAAATCAGTTCGACACGCGTCAGACTGTCCAGCCCGAGGTCTTTTTCAAAAGCGCTGTCGAGCGTGATGACTGCTGTTGCAGGGCGCTGCGGATGGACTTCCCTGACCAGCGCCTGTATCACCTGTAACAGGTTTTCCGCAGTCTTGTCCGATGGATTCTCAGCCTTGACAGGATCCACTTGGTAATCCCATAGTCTTATCCCCAGTTAGCGGCTACCCAGAGCGAACCCCCACATCCACCACAGCTGTGCTGCCTGAGCGTTGAGGTCTGCGATGCCTGTCACTCAGCTGTCGCAGGAATAGCCGAGCAGGTCGAGGCCTTCAAGCAGATAGTCGGACAGCTGCGGGTGGCTGATAAGATATTCCGCCGTGCTTTCCGTCCAGCTGTTGCGAGCTTCCGTGCGGGCTTCCTCCCATTCATCGACGCTGAATTCATCTCGCCCAAGCCACATCAGTGCAACCACTTCCTGTTGCTGGTCCGGTTCCAGGTCATCGATGGTCGACTTGAATTCCTCAAAGAAGTTATCGCCGCCGTGATCTGCCAGAACCTGCAGTGCCCAGTCTTCGGACGGGCTGTCCGGTGTTTCCGGAATTACCACGCCTTCCTGGCTGTGGAATACACGCGCCATTGAGATCAGAAAGCAGACCGTGTCAGGATTGAGATGCAACATATTTTACCTCCCGATGTGTCTGATTCATGCGCTGAACTATACTTCTAGTGTAAGTAAAGCATAGTTTCCGTTGAGGGATGTTTGACCTGTATCAAGGCGTGGATAAATAACTCGCCCCTTTACAAGGGAATCCAGAGTTGCCGCGTGCTTGTCAAGCTGCGCCATAAACATCATCATAGAGGTTATCCGCAGAACTTATGAGCGAGCGTGATCCATACACCGTCAGTACGAAATACTGGCACAAGCTGGAAGACGGGCGGGTGCAATGTGACCTGTGTCCACGCTTCTGCAAGCTGCACACAGGCCAGCGCGGGCTGTGTTTCGTGCGGGAAAACCTGGATGATGAACTCGTGCTCACCACTTACGGCCGTTCCAGCGGTTATTGTATTGATCCCATAGAAAAGAAACCGTTGAACCATTTTCTACCCGGTACACCGGTCTTGTCATTTGGCACAGCGGGCTGCAACCTCGCCTGCAAATTCTGTCAGAACTGGGACATCAGCAAGTCCAGGGAAACCCACACCCTGACTGATAAGGCATCACCCGAGCTCATAGCCCGTGCTGCGCAACGGCTCAACTGTCGCAGTGTGGCCTATACCTATAACGATCCGGTCATCTTTCACGAGTATGCCATTGATGTGGCCCGGGCCTGCCGCGAAAAAGGTATCAGGTCCGTCGCTGTTACCGCCGGTTACGTCTGCCCAGAACCAAGAAAGGAGTTTTACCGTTACATGGATGCGGTTAATGTCGATCTCAAGGCCTTTAGCGAAGACTTCTATCACAAGATCACCGGTTCGCACCTGGCGCCGGTGCTGGAAACGCTGGAATACATCAGACACCAAACCGACGTATGGCTGGAACTCACCACCCTGCTGATACCCGGTAAGAATGATTCGGAAACAGAGATCGACGCAATGACCCGCTGGGTCGTGGAAAGGCTGGGCGCCGATGTACCGATGCATTTTTCGGCTTTTCATCCCGACTGGAAAATGATCGATGTGCCGCCCACGCCGAAGGCAAGCCTGGTCCGTGCCCGTGAAATCGCCATGAACAATGGCGTCCGCTATGCCTACACCGGTAATGTACACAATGCGGCCGGTGACAGTACTTTTTGCCATCATTGCGGGGAAAAACTGATCGGTCGCGACTGGTACGAACTGACCGACTGGACGCTGACCACGGATGGGAAATGTCCCTCCTGCGGTACCGCCTGTGCCGGCGAATTCGAAGCCAGACCCGGCGACTGGGGATCGAGACGGCAACCCGTTCGCCTGCGCGATTTCGCTTGACCGGCTGCGCAATGGGGTGTAGTTTTTTTGCACTGTTTAGCGGAATCGGCTCTTTCAGGATGTCACAGCCATGACCACAATTCTCACCCTGCTGATCGGCATGTTCATCGGCTGGAACCTGCCGCAACCTGACTGGGCCAGGGCCATTCAGAACAAGATTGTGAGTCTGGTGCAGGCGTCGATCAAGAAGTAAACCAGGCGTCAGGCTTGACGCTTGTTCATTAACAGACGACAACAGGGCTGCGACAAATTTGCGTTGCTGTGTGACTGCGGTACGCCCAGGGGTCCCGCAACATCTGGTAACTTCCCCCACATGCGAACAGCAAACAGACCCTGCAGGGTGCTGTCGGTAGCGGCATGAATCCTGCGGATGAACAATCCGGTCAGCAGAACGAACCGGGCTGGTGGCAGCGTCATCGCCTGACCGCGCTGCGCATTGTGAGTATGGTGCTGACGGCGGCCGCGCTGCTTCTGTTTGCCCGGCTTGCGGCGCAGGCGCCGTGCTGGGGTGTTTTCATGCTTGTCGGGCTGCTCGCCTGGCCTGTCTGGCAGTACCGCACGGAGTACGCACTGTTGCGCCGACGGCTGTTGCTCGCCGCGGTGGCCCGGCCGCAAAGCCGGATCAGGATATGGCTGTGGCGGGGTCGTATCAGCAAGGCTGTGCAGGTCGTCGTTGCAATGTCCCTGGCCTGGGTGCTGCTCGCCCTGGTCTCCCAGTTGTCAGCCCGACACTGGATGGTATTTGCCGCCGATGCGGCCTTGCTCGCCCTGTTCGTCGCCCCGGTCGCCCACAGTCTGAGTGCCGATATTGATGCCCGGCACCTGAACACAGTGGCCAGGCACTGGCCACTGTTTCTCGCCAATGGCGCTGTTCTAACCGCCGCCATTATGACGCTGGACTTTTTCCTGGTCGGTGCGGCCGACAGCCGTCACCTGGAATGGCACCAGGTCGCCGTTCAGGCGTTCACAGAAGTCAATGACCAGGCCGGCTGTGTACTGTGGGGTGCGAGCGCGGGTCTGTTGGCAGCCGTCGAAGCCCTTTCCTGGCACACCTCCGAGCTCATCATTCCGAACCTGCCGGACCTGACGGCGAAAGTGATTGCCTGGTCCTTCTTCCTGCTGCGGGCCGCTACCGTGGCCGGTTTTTTTACCGCTCTGCTGCTCGGTGTGGGTGTATTGCTTGAAAAACGGGAGGCCAGGCGTCAGGGGCGGACAGGGGAGGGCATCGTCGCACGTGCGTTTCTACTGACCATTATCGTCCTCGCGCTGCCATTTTTTTACGCAGCCTTCAAACTGAGTGCAGTCGATCCCGCAATCTTCGAGAAGGGCGTGGCAGGGGCAGCCGGTTTGATCAATCCCTGTAAACCGGATGCCGCCGCACGCGAGCGGCTGATTGCGCAACTGGACCGGCGGGTGGACGACGAACGCCGCAAGGTCAGGGATGATGTCGATGCCAACATCGACCAGGGGCTCGAGCGTATATTTTCGGACGTAGAAAGCGGTGTCGATAGTTACCTCGACTGGTATTTCACCGTATTCGGCGAATACCAGCGGCTGGCGGCGGTTTTCACCGAGGACCTGGCCACCGCCATGCGCGACCAGCTGGCGCAACACCTGTTTGCAAAAAGTGATTTCGACAGCCAACTGGTCCGCCTCGACCGCGACGTGCAGCACGACTCGGCTGAACGTTTCGCGGCCATGGCCCCGCACCTGAATGCTGAACTGGACAGGGCACCCTGCGATATCGGCGGCTTCGTACCTGCGCCATTGACACAGCTGGACCGCGATGCACTGCGGGCGTCGGCTGCAGCGACCAGCGGAGTCGGTACCGGCATCCTGGCCAGCAAGGCGCTGGCCAACAAAACCGCCGCCGCTGTCGCCGGCAAGCTGGCCGCCAAGAAATCGTTTCAGACCGGTGCGGCGCTCACTTCGAAGGCACTCGCCAAGAAGGGGTCGTCATCGCTACTGTCTGCCGGGGTCGGGACTGCGCTGTGTGCCCCCAGCGGGCCAGTGGCGATTCTCTGCGGCGTCACCGCGGGTCTGGTCACCTGGCTGACTGTCGACAAGGCCCTTGTCGAGATCGATGAGGCCATGAACCGGGAGGACATGCGCACGGATTTACTGGAAATTCTGAGCGAACAGAAAACCGCGCTCGGCGAACAGCTCAAACAGAAACATTACACCGCTGTCGACGCTATGGCCGCGCGGCTGAACGACGCAGTGCAAAGCACTTTTGTACCCTATAAAGACGGCACGCTATAGTAAAATCTGCCGTACAACACATTTATTCCGACAAGCGGGCTGGCTGGAATACCCTTATGCACATCGATTCACTGGACCATTGGAAACACGACCACAATTTCAATATTGATACCTCGGAAGGCGAGAAAAGAACCCGCCTGGTCGTCGTGTTGACAGCCTGCATGATGGTGGTTGAAATCACCGCCGGTTATCTGTACGGATCGATGGCGTTGCTGGCTGACGGCTGGCACATGGGCACCCATGTTGCCGCCCTGGCGATCTCGCTGTTTGCCTATCGTTATGCCAGGCAGCATGCGAACAATCCGGTCTACAGTTTTGGTACCGGCAAGGTCAGTGCACTGGGTGGTTATGCCAGTGCAGTTGCGCTGGCTGTGGTGGCTGTTCTGATGGGCATGGAATCCGTTCATCGGCTGCTGTTCCCGGAGACCATTCATTTCGATCAGGCGATCCTGGTGGCGATCATTGGCCTGGTGGTCAACCTGCTCAGCGCCTGGCTGTTACACGGCGGAGCGGCGCACAGCCATCATCACAATGATGCTGGGCATGATCACCATCATCACCACGATCATAATCTGCGGGCTGCCTACCTGCACGTGATTGCCGATGCGCTGACGTCGGTGCTTGCGATTATCGCCCTTTTCACCGGCAAGTATTTTGACTGGCTGTGGATGGACGCCTGTATGGGCCTGGTGGGCGCCACCCTGATCACCAGGTGGGGCTACGGCTTGTTGAAGGAAACCAGCCGTGTACTGCTGGACCGTGCACCCGCTGCCGAAACGCTCGCGCAGATTCAGCAGGCGGTCGAAGCGGATGCCGACAACCGGATTACCGACCTGCACGTGTGGCGGCTGGGTCCGCGCAGCTATGGGGCCATTATTTCACTGGTCACCCACCAGCCGAGGAATCCGAAACATTACAAGGCACTGCTGGCGGAATTTGATGAACTTCAGCATATCACCGTTGAGGTCAACCATTGCCAGCATGAGCCTTGATGGCTGCCGGCTTGAGTCCGGTCAGGTGATCGATGATATTATACGCCGCACTTGGTACACCCTGGCCCATACCTGTTCGTTTCAGAAGGAGTAGTTGATATGCCAACGTGGTCCTTGTTCGTTTGGCTGGCGATCGGTGCCATTGCCGGGTTGATTGCAAGACGTTTCATTGGCGGTACACCGCCGTTTGGCAGGATCGGCGATATGATTCTCGGCATTGCCGGCGGGGTGGTTGGCGGTTACGGTTTGGCACTGCTTGGAATTGGCGGTGGCGGTACCGTTGGTGGCCTGATCGCTACCTGTATCGCTGCTTTGGCTGGTGCATTACTGCTTGTCTGGTTGTCGAACCGGATCAAGGTAAAGAGCTGACACTCGAGGTGGAAGATGGCACAAGAAGACAAGGGCATTTTCGACAGACTTGGTGAAATCCTCAACGCACCGCTGCCGGGCACACAGAGGCCGACTTCGCCAACGCCGGCGTCCAGCGACGATGATGACGATGACTCCCTGCTGGAGCGTATCAAGGACATCCTGAACGCGCCTTTACCGGGAACCCCGCAGCAGGAGACCGGCAAGCCGACAGCGGGCGCCCCACCCGGGCAAGCGGACCAGGCAGGCGCTGCGGCGCCCCAGGCTTACCAAAAAACGCCTGAATTCGACGAAGACGAACTCGACGAGACCTGGTGGAAACAGGACTGGGCCGCGTTCCGCGCCCATCAGCAGCGCGAGCGCGACGGACTGGACCTCAAACAGCGCCGCGATCAGGAGAATTTTGTGGCTTATCAGCAGCAGGAAAAACAGCGCTTCGACGGACACCAGCGGCAGGAATTCGAGGCATTCAAACACCAGCAGCAGTGGCGGTTGAATGCCTGGAAACAGGCGATGGCGAGCAGCCCGGGTCAGAAACCACCACCGCCTCCCTGGAATATGCCAGCCGGAGCACCGATGATGCCGCCGATGTCCGGCCCGATGGGTGGTCCGCCGCCCTGGATGCGTCCACCGGGCCCGGGGCGCCGACGCTCATAATTCGCCAATGTGGGCATTGAAGGCGACCCATTGAGCCTTCGCTATTGTTGCCAGACAGATTAGCCAGGGCCACCATGCAGGAACAACGCAGCAAACTATGTACAAGGATTGCCCGCATCCTCGTGATGCTGTTGGTTCTGCCGGCCACGGCACCGGCAGAAACCTTGGTGTTATTGCAGGGGTATCTTGCCGATGAAGATTACTGGCGGGAAGCGGGGGTTACGCGCGTGCTGGACGGTAACGGCTGGGCGGATGCCGGGACCCTGCACACCACCCGCAACGGCATTCGTGCCGACCGGCCGCTGCCGAGGGGCAACCGGCGTGTCTATACACTGGCTTTGCCCAGCGAAGCGCCGCTGATGGTGCAGCTCCGCTACCTGGAACGATACCTGGGTGTCGTCCTGAATCTGCATCCGTACGATTCCCTGATACTGGTCGGGCATTCGGCCGGCGGCGTGCTCGGACGCCTGTACATGGTAGAGCATCCCGATACACCGGTTGCTGCGCTGATTACATTTGCAAGCCCGCACCTGGGGACGGACAGCGCTGAAATCGGCGCCATGGCCGGCGGCAGCCCGCTGGGCTGGGTCGCCCCGTTGCTCGGCGGTGGTACGCTGAACCGTTCACAGGGCCTCTACTACGATCTGGTGCGTGAACGGCCCGGCAGTCTGCTGTTCTGGCTCAACCACCAGGAGCATCCGTCTTCCCGTTACATCTCTATCGTACGGGAAGATGACGGCCTGCTGAATTTCGGTGATCTGGTGGTGCCGGCCTGGAGTCAGGATATGAACCAGGTGGCTGCACTCAGGGGGAGGGCGCGCAAAATCGTCACTCAGGGCGGGCATGGACTGAGCAAACAGGACGGCGAGTTGCTGCTGCAGATCCTGACAGGCAACAGCCAAGTGTGATCGATTCCTTGTCTCTGAAGCCAGGATCGGTTCAGAGTAACAGGTCTGTGCGGGGCCGGGCGTCAGTCTGGTCGGTTTCGAGGCGGGGCTGGCAGTTTGCCAGGCGGCTCGCCGGAACCTTGAATTTCTCCACCAGATAATCCTTGACGCTGGCTGCGCGCTGCCCGGCGAGGCCGGTGAGTTTCTGCTCGTCTACCACTGCCGGGGCGGGGCGTGCCTCCTTTTTGCCGTCCTGCCCGCTGGCTTTTTCCGCCGGTGGCTGGAGGTGAACGATATCCTGTTGCACCACCACGCCGCATACTTTCACAGCGAGTCTGGGCCTTTCTTTCAGCACTTTGCCGATCTTGGACAGGTAGTCCCGATCGGTGTCGTCCAGGCTTGCCTGGCCTGGCTCGAACTCGACAGGGTCGAGGCGGACCTTGCTGGCGGCTTCACCGGCGACCTTGGCGACTGCGATCATGGCGCCATAGGGTTGCAGGGCATAGACCAGGTAGGAGGTGGCACCTGCAGACACGCCGGTGGCGACTGCCTTGGTAATGGCGTCACTGACATCGATATCGGGATTTTCGGCATCCCCCTCGATGGGTATTTTCAGTTTGATGGCATCATTCTTGTCGCGCAGGATATTGAGCGCCATATCCAGGGGCACGGGTATCTTGCTCTGCAGGCCATCCTTGCTGTCGGTGCCCTTCACCGACAGCTGGTGCATTAACAGTACTGCCTCACCTTCCATGAGTTTGTCCTGGCTCGCCAGCTTGAGTTCGGCGTCGAGCGATCCACTGTCGATCATGACGCCCATGCTGTCGGCGGTGTATGGTGACAGTGGCGGGAGTCCGATCGCTGCCAGTTTTCCCTGGATATCCATTTCCGGTGGCTGCAGATAGGGTTTGATGTCACCGCCGACGTTCACACTGGAGTGCTTGTCGAGTCGGCCATCCAGTTTGAAGCGGGTGGTCTGTTCGGGTTTCCGGCCATCCAGGTTTTCGAGGAACAGCTCGTTGATCGTCAATGTTGTCTTGAAAGCGGGCGTCACCGATTCATCGTAGAGGGTCGCCGTACTGCCCTTGGAAACATCGACACGGTTAACGGCAATAGGCGGTGGGGCGGCGGCTGCTTCAGGTTCCCCGTTAACAGTGGATTCTTTTGCCACTGTTTCTTCGTGTGCGGCGTTCGTTTCGTCAGGCGTTTCTTTGCCGACGCCGCTATCTCCTGTTTCCCCGGTATCTTTCTCCTCACCTGCCAGGGCATCCAGCAGGGTGACGACATTCCACTCGCCCGCCTTGTCACGGTGATATACCACGTGCACGTCCTTTTCCACGATAGTGTCGACAGCGGTGAAGCCATCGATGTGGGAGAACTTGCTGATGGTGATCTTTTCAACGTGGAAGATCGCCCGGTTTTCATCTTCGCTTGCGGTATCCTGCTGTTCCGGGGAACGGCCGAGGTCCAGTCCATCCGCGGTTATCATTTCCACCGAGACCTGGGCCGGGCTCTTTACCTCAAGCCCCGCCAGCTTGACTTTTTGCGCATGCACGATGTCGACCTTTTTATCCGGGGCGAACAGAGCGAGCCCGGATAACACCAGGTCTGAATTCAGCGCGATGTCCGCCCCGGATTCGCCGCCGGCATAGGAAAGAATGACGCCCAGGTCGAGATTCCGGTACTCCAGTTTCAGCTTTTGCGGGTGCAGGTCGGCAGCCAGCCCGGTCGATATCAGTTTGCCCTCGGTTTTGACGCTGGCCTGCGCGGAAGTCGTATTCAAGGTCAGGTCGGTTGTGCCGTTCCAGCCCAGTGACTGGTTAGTGAAGTGGAGCAGCTCGTGTTGGACCTGTATGTCCTTGACTGTCAGTTCGCCTTCGGTCCCGACTCGAATTTGTGCGGATGCCGGGTTGAAGTTCAGATCAATGTTGCCGTCCCAGCCCAGTGACTGCTTGCTCAGCTGAATCTGCTTCTGCTCGACGCTGACCTCTTCCAGTGTCAGCTCTGCCTTGTTGCGGACATGAATGCCGTCTTCTTTCTGTTCGACCTCGAAGTTCCCTTGTACGGAAACCAGGCCGGCAAGTTTCTCCAGCGCCGGTTTTGCCAATGGTTCGAAGTCCGAGAGGGAGAGTTTATCGATCGAGATCGTCCCCTTGTAGGTCGGGATTTGGGCGAACGGCGCCAGGTCAGCAGTCAGTTCCACAGGCGCGTCGTTGGCAGCACCCCGATACTCGAGCTGTGCCGGCACTTCGGGGTCCCATTGTTTGAGTCCGCTGAGTCGCAGGGCATCGATGTAGACTCGCTGGTCGAGAGCGGCGTCGTGATACATCAGGGTGAAATCTTTCAGTGCCAGCGTATGGACACCGGTCAGCCAGGCGGATTTTTCCCCGCCGGCCTGTGGAGTCGCCGGTTCGCTTGCGGGGGGTGGCAGCAGGATGCCACCGATACGAAGAATGTCCTCGTTGTCGATCAACATATAGAACCCCTGCAGCTCGACCGCCTGCACGTCAATACGTTTCTTCAGTAATGGCAGCCACTCGAGCTCCAGCCTGGCGGTATCGAAATGCAGGGGCTGACGGTCCTCAACCTCGATTAACAGGTCCTTTAACACCAGTTCCGCAGTGAAGGGATTGAAGTCGACATCGCGGATCTCCACCCGGTCGCCGCCATTGTCTTCCAGCCAGATCCGCGCCTGCTGCTTGATCAGGTAGGGCAGGCCGATCAGGATGCCCAGAAAAATGAGCAGCATCAGCGCGGAGATTCTGAACCAGCGGGAGGAAAGCAGCGAGCTGTTCATGGCTTCATACCTTTATTATTACTATTCCGATTATCGTTACCTGCGCCGGAAACCGGGCATGCCGCCGGGCCCGGGTCGCGGTTGCCGACGATGCGGTCAGCCAGAGCCGCGCGTCATTCAGGTCCCCGCTCACTCAGCCTACACTGAAATTTATACAGGACACAACCACAGGAGCGTCGCCGGTGGGGCCTTTCGTCGCAGCGGCTGACTGGCTCACGGATCGCACAGCCTCTCGCAGATTTCAATTGACGAAATAAAGAGTAAAAAAATATATAAGACAAAAATATAAAATATATATATAAAGTAAAAACTTAACTATTCCCGCGCCTGCCAGGCGCTGATATACAGCCCGGTTATTTTGCAATGCCGACCGAACCGGATACCATGGCGCACCCATAGTTCCCGAGTTACGGGTGCGATTCGTGGCTCGGGACAAAGCTGATGGAATAATTAATCTCAGAGAGGAGTACTGCAATGAAGCGCTTTCTAGTTTTAACCATTCTGGCAATGAGCGGTCTGTTAACCGCGTGTGAAAAGGGTGACACAGAACCAACGATGGAAAAGGCAGCTGACGTTGCCAGTGATGCCGCTGATGCCACCAAAAAGGCGACAGGAGAAGCCATGGAACACACTGGCGACAAAATGAAAGAAGCAGGTGAGGCAGTGAGCGAAACCGGTGAATCAATGAAGACACCCGAATAATTGTGACAGGCACCCGATAAAAAGGCCGGTCACTACACCGGCTTTTTTATTGCCGGGTTTGTTCCCGGGACAACGTCGCCCTGGTGCTCGTCGATAATTTCGTTTATGGCACCCGGCTGACCCGCATATCTCACTCGCCGCCCCGTGAGAAATGCGGGCTAAGGGTTCAGCGCTCAATCCTGTTGCTCGTGGTTCCATTGGCCGCTGTCACGGGCGGCATCAAAACGCTGTTGCAGAAGCGCTTGCTGGGCGGCCGGTGCCGCGCCGAACAGGTACCAGTCGTGCTCGAGTTTCGTCCTGGTACCGACAATATCCCCCACGCCTTTTCCAATCGCACCGGCGAGTCGATGGGTCTGCAGCTGCAGGCGCGCCTGCCGGGCCTCCGGGGGGGATTCCACCCGCGCAAGGATTTCCATGCGCAGGCAGAGATCCTGCCGCCTGGCCAGGTTGGCCGACAGCTCTGCTGACAGTTGCTGCCGTTCCTCGCCGCCGGCCATCACGGCCTTGCGAACGCGTGCATAGCGCTGCTGTATCAGATCTTCGGTGGCGGTATCGCCAAGCGCGGGCTGTTTGTTCCACTGTTCGTCGAT
>JBDNAP010000227.1:0-3312 GCA_039768325.1 Thiogranum sp. | reverse complement strand
TGCTGCACAAGTGCGGCGCGTTGCGAAGGTATCAGCTTAAGCGTGTTTTCCAGGTCCTGATCCTTCTTGCTCTGTGCAAGCGTGTCACGGGTTTCCTGGTCAAGCACCGTTCTGGATGTAGCGCCGCCGCGAACCAGTTCCTCTTTCCGGGCCAGTTCCCGTTCGCTGATTGTCAGGCCTTCCCGTTCGATTTTGAGGCTGGCCTTGGTGTTTTCTTCCGTCAGATCAAATTCGGTTATCTGCGCGTCAGCCCGGCTTATGTTGGCTTCCGCCTGGGCTATTGCAAGCTCGTAGTCGCGCGGTGAAATACGAATGATTTCCGTTCCCGCGGGCATGATCGCACCGCGCATCAGGCGCGGATGCTTGTACTCGACCTCTCCGGCAGCCTGCACGACAGCCTGCCAGGTTTTGGCCGGTTGTACCGTGCCGAAACCACTGACCATGGGGACCAGATCGGTGCGCTGTGCCTGGATGACGCGGACGTTGCGGATTTCTTCCTGTGGTGCACTTGTCTGGGGAGGCTGGCGCTGGCCAACAAACCACCAGATCACAAAAACACCCAGCAAAATCGGAGGCACTATCAGGAGTTTACGCCACATGGGTTGAACCTTTGCTTGAACTGTGAATCAGCCCCGGATCGGGGGTTCATACTTGCAGGGAAGTAAGACGTAATCCAGACCCGGGTTCCGGCGCTTTGCGCCATCACAAATATGTTCTATGGCTCCTGCAGTGGGATACATGGCAATGTTTGCAACTGCAGCGAGGAATTACGATGGCTTGGATCGAAACCGTTCCCTACGAGGACGCGGACGGAAAGCTGAAGATACTGTACGACCGGGTCAAAGGGCCTGACAACAATGTCGACAATATCATGATGATGCATTCGCTGAGACCCCACACGATGGAAGGTCACATGGCGATCTACAAGTACGTCCTGCATCATTCCGGCAATACCGTTCCCAAATGGTTCCTGGAAACGCTCGGTGTCTGGGTCAGTTCGCTCAATCAATGCGGCTATTGCGTCGACCATCATTTCAGCGGCTTGCAGCGCCTGTTGCAGGATGATGAAAAAGCCGCCGGCATTCGCGCAGCCATCGAGGCACGCGACATTGATCAGGCACCGTTGGATGACAGGCAGAAGCTCGCCATGAAGTATGCCAGGCAGCTGACCGAAAATCCTGTCGGCATAAGCGAAAGTACTGTTGCCGGGTTGCGCTCGGCTGGTTACAGCGACGGTGAAATTCTCGAAATCAATCAGGTTTCAGCTTACTTCAGCTATGCCAATCGCACAGTTCTGGGTTTGGGCTGTTCGACTGACGGCGACATTCTGGGATTGTCACCCAACAAGTCCGATGATCCTGATGACTGGAACCACGCCTGACCTGGATGTGAATTTGGAACCTCTGTCGATTGACATCTGTCACGGGCGCAGCATTATGGTGCTGTAGACGGGGCGATCGTTTTTGGACGGAGAACGGACCATGAGGTCGAGTTTCCTGAACGCTGTCGCGTTCGCCTTGCTGCTGCTCTCAGTGTTTTTTCTACCGGCACAGGCCGGACCTGCTGAACGCACGGTCATAACTTCGCAAGATGCAGATTACTTCGGTTTTGATCTGAGAACGCAGGCCGATGTGTCGCTCGATCAGTGCAAGATTCTTTGTCTTGAAGAGGAACAGTGCCGGGCCTTTACCTACACCAGCAAGCAGAAGTGGTGTTTCCTGAAATCCGACCACGGCACTGCAAAACCATTCGTGGGCGCGGTTGCCGGGCGTGTCGTAGAGGTTTCCACTCAGCCTGATATTGCGCCGCCGGCGCCACTGGCATTTCTGCCGGATTATGTGAAAGCCGAAGCGCGCCAGACACAGGTGGAGATCGGAAGTCCTGATCCCGCCGATGGCCGTGGGCTATCGACGCTGCGAGATGCAGGCGACACAGGGCTGCTTTCGGGGGAAGTGCGCGTTGCCCGCGATGCCTATCTGGGAGCACTGAGGCTGGACATGGATGATGCCTCGCTCTGGCTGGGTCTTGCCAGGGCATCACTTCGTGTCATTGCGGGCCCTGGCGAGAATACCTATCAGCTCCAGCAAACGGCTTCGTCGGCCGCCCAGATCGCCTATCGCGAAAGCAAAACTGCGGAACTGAGGGCGCAGGCACTGGCCGTGCTGGCCAATGCACTCGACAAGCGAAACCTGTTCCGGCCGGCGCTGGAAGCCTACAAGGCCAGTCTCGGACTGGTATCGTCGGCAGAGGTTGGCGCGGCCTACAAGGAACTGCGTGACCGCCAGGGGTTTCGTGTCACAGGCCATTCCGTGGACAGTGACGCCACGTCTCCGCGCATCTGTGTCCAGTTCTCCGAAGTTCTGGAGCGTACCGGCACTGACTATGCTCAGTTTGTCACCGTAAACGGAGCGCCTGCCAAGTCACTGGAAGCCGGCAACAAGCAGGTTTGCGTCGAATGGCTCTCTCACGGTCAAACCTACACCGTTGGGCTGCGCCAGGGCCTGCCATCGTCGGTCGGCGAGGTGCTGGAACAACCGGTGTCTCTCAATGTCTATGTTCGCGACCGTGCACCCGCTGTGCGCTTTACCGGGGATCGGTTTGTTCTGCCCAGTACGGCCCGGCATGGCATTCCGCTGATTTCCGTCAATACCGAAAGTGCTGAGCTTCAGGCTTATCGCATCGGCGACAGGGCGCTGGCACGGCTGCTGTCCGGCAGCTCGTTCCTGCGCCAACTGAAGGGATACCAGGTCGACAACATCAAGCAGGAGCTTGGTGAACCCGTGTGGCAGGGCAGTATCGAGATCGCCAGCAAGCTGAACAAGGAAGTGACGACGAGTTTTCCGGTTGATCGCGCGATACCGGACAGAAAGCCGGGTATCTATGTGCTGACTGCGGTGCCCAAGGACGGGCAGACCGACCACTGGGAGGCGCTGGCAACACAATGGTTTGTCATTTCGGATATTGGTGTAACCAGCATTACCGGTGAAGACGGCCTGAACGTGTTCGTGCGCAGCCTTGCGTCGGCAAAACCGCTGGCTACGGCTGACGTGCAGCTCATTGCCCGTAACAATGAAGTGCTCGGGTCTTCCGTCAGCGATGAAAACGGGCGTACGAGTTTCGCTGCGGGCCTGGTTCGCGGCGAGGGCGCCATGGCACCGGCAGCGGTTCTTGTCCGGCATGGCAGCAGCGACTTTGTTTTACTTGATCTGACCCAGGCAGGGTTCGATTTTGCCGACCGTGGTGTGGCCGGCCGGGCGTCACCTGGCGCGATTGATGTCTTCTCGTGGACCGAACGCGGCATCTACCGACCCG
>JBDNAP010000037.1:0-8447 GCA_039768325.1 Thiogranum sp. | reverse complement strand
TCCACTACAGGCTGGTCTGCGAATCGCCTCCCTCACCCAGAGCTGGCAAACAAGCTGCTCGGCATGCACATGGTGTAGCCGGCAATCACGACGTATCCGGTAACAAGAGTCGTGTGCGCTTAGCAACAGGTTAGCACAGCACAGTCAATCCAATTCGGTACTTTTGGCATGGATCGGTCCAATCAACTGATTATGTTATATTAAATAGCCAATCTGTCGGCCCTGATACCTAAATCCAGGATCAACCTCACCCGGTTTTGCGGCATAATCGCACCCCACAGCAATTGTTGTGTGCCGGTTACCCACGCGGAGCGGGGTAAGGCAGTCGCCTCAAAGCGGCTGATGAGGCGCAAAACAAAACACCCGCCGAACGTCATGCAGTCATGACCTGCAGCCAACGGCTCAAGCCGGTGTTCAATATAAATGTGGCGACGTGCTGCACTTGCGGTGATACAGCGGAATTACGAATCTGAGATCCACAGGTTTTCGAACTGGCATGCCAGTGCTCTGCGGCAACTGCCTGCGGACCAAGGCGCACGCAACGTTATTTCGGCGAGTAGCGGCACCTTGCAATGGATTGAAACGAAGGAACACGGTGTCATTGTCGATGTCGACAGTATCGACGACGTGCAGAGCCGGTGACAGATCAGTTCGTACGTGTCACGTTCAGTTCAATATAATAGGTTGCCAGGGTCTTCTCTTCCTCATCTTCCTGAGCTGCAGTTCTGCGCAGTGCGGCCTCTACACGCGCCGCCCTTATCGCCGCTTCGTCCTGTATAGCCGGATACAGACGGTAATGTTTCTCTACGCTCAGGGCGCGGGAAGTCGCGAGTCGTTCGAAGCATCGCCGGGCCTGGGTGTCGAGGTTTTGCAGAAGCAGCAGACAGGGAGCCTGCCAGGCAAGAAAATCCTGGATCAGTTGCCAGTGCAGGCTGCAGTGGTCGTCTTCCCTTAAAAAGTAGGTAGGGAATGCGGTATCGGGCAGGTGACGGCCTTGCAGGTCAGTTTCAAGATTGATCCCGGGCAAGCCTTCACCGCAACCGTCCGGCATGCGCCGGAACCACTGTGCCTGTGGCCGCTCGCCGGCACGCCTGTTGATATACTGTGTCAGGTACTCTCCCGCGCCAGCTTCCGTGCTCGTTTTTCTCTGTAGCTCGTGCATACGCGGGGTGTGGAAATATTTTCGGCATTCGCGGCCGGCACGCCAGTCGACAGGACAGTCCAGCTCGATGTCCTTTTCTCTGAC
Source organism: Thiogranum sp. (assembly GCA_039768325.1). Classification (GTDB taxonomy): domain Bacteria; phylum Pseudomonadota; class Gammaproteobacteria; order DSM-19610; family DSM-19610; genus Thiogranum. The sequence goes on along the minus strand of JBDNAP010000037.1, from coordinate 7,201 downwards.
TGCGCTGTCCAGCAGACCCAACGGCAGTTGTTCTCTATCGAGCAGCCAGAGTTCCATGCTGTCTTCAAGAGGGAAAGGGATATCATCGTGGTGCTTCAGCAGATACTCATAGACGAGTGCACCGCGGTGCTCCAATACCCTGAAATCATCGCTTGGGTAGAGGGCGCCCCGTCTCAGGCCGTTCTTCAGCGACCAACTGCCATAGCGTATGTCACTGGTCTGTACTTTATGGCCGTTGGCGATATCCTCAACCAGACCGGTATCGCGTACATAGATATCCCAGTGCCTGCCATCGGTGGTGACCGCTTCCGCTCCCTGGCATTCAATAATATTCATTACCCCGCGGAACGGGTTCAACAGGCGTTGTGCGTAGCTCCTGAATACCATCTGCCGAGTCTGTCACGAATAGTCCGGCTACTTCAAACGTTTTCCGCTGGCCCTGATCAGGCGGTTCAATGAATAGTACCGTCGGGCAGAACCCGTACCGGGTTCTGATCCACCGATATATTGCAATCCTGATTGTTACCCAGGTCTGTCGGCTGAATTACGTCCGCTATACTCAAGTAAGAATTGCGAACCGGTAAACGCGATAATCGTTCCTGTTCCAGAGGGTCGTGCCTGAAGATGCGAGGTGAAATCATGGCTGAACCTGGCAGCAGGGATCAGCGGCTGCCCATCGGCAGCATATTGTCCGTGCTGTATCTTGCTGCCTGGCTGGCCGTGGCGGCGCCCTGCGCCGGCGCAAGCGGAAACCGGCCCTTGTCTATCGATCTGGGCGACATCCCCGCGCGCCCGGTAGCGCCCGAGTTTGCCTTCGATCGTTTTTTTCAGACCCGCCCGCTTGGCCAGTTTGCCATTGCAGCCGATAACCGCTCCATTTTTTTTCTCAACAGCGACGGGCGGGTGGATAATATTTTCAGCATGGACCTGAGCGGCGGATCGGTGCGTCAGCGGACCCGCTTCAGCGAGTCGGTGCATGGCTTTCTGCTCGACCACAAGGGGCGTTTCCTGATCGTCGTGCGGGACGTGGAGGGCAATGAAAACTATGATCTCTACCGCTTTGACCTGCAGTCGGGTGAGCTGCTGCGCCTCACGGCAGCCGGCAGCGGCGATACCACCATGGTCTGCGGCTTGTCACCCGATGATACCTTTTTGTACTACGCACAGACACGCGACCAGCGGCGTGAAGCCGGATTGTGGCAGCTCGAAATCAGTACCGGCAAGCTACGACAACTGCTGCCGGGTCAGGGTCGCACCCTGGACTGTGATGCGGTCAGCGAAGATGGCCGTTATCTCCTGTTCGGGGAACTGGTCGGATTTGATGAGCGCCACCTGGGGTTACTTGATCTTGCCACCGGCAGGTCACAGACCATTATCGCCGCGCCCGGCATCAACAATGTCGATGGCAGCTTCGCTGGCGATCAGGTGTACTTCCTCAGTGCCTTGCATTCAGAACGGTTTCGTCTCTGGCGCTACCGGATAGGGGGTAGCGCAGCGGCGCCGGTTCGCTTGCCCTTTGACAATGACCTCGAGGCATTTTCAATGTACGCGGCTGGCCGTGTCGCCGTCATCGGCTATCGCAGTAGGCTCGCCGGTCGTACCGCCGTGTTCGTCGACGGCTTCGATGCACCGAGGCATTTCGGTTTGCCGTCCGAGACCATAGCGGGCGCCGCATTCAGTGACAGCGATGCGGATCTGGGTATCGTGTTCACTGAGAGCGCGAGTATGCCGGCTCGCTATTATCGGGTCGGCAGCGGCAAGCCGGTTCTGCTGTACGATGCCAACCAGTCTGGGATTGACAGCAGCTATTTCAGCGAGGCGCGTTCCCTGCTGGTGCCGAGCTTTGACGGTTTGCAGGTCCCGGTGCATTTTTTCATTCCCAACGGTACCTCGGCCGATGCACCGCGGCCGGCTCTCTTTCTCATCCACGGTGGACCAGATGAGCATCTGGATCCCTTCTACAGCAGCGCCATCCAGTATCTCACCAACCGGGGCTTCGTCGTGGTTGCCCCCAATGTGCGTGGCAGTACCGGCTTCGGCATGCATTTTGGATCGCTCGATAGTGGTGACTGGGGAGGTGGCCATATCCGGGATATCGTCGAGCTGGCTTCGGCTGTGCGTACCCTGGATTTTATCGATCCAGACAATCTGTTTATTGCCGGTATGAGTTTCGGTGGATTCAGCGTGATGTCGCTGGTGACGCAGTATCCGGACACATTCCGGGCGGCGGTGGATTTTTTCGGCTTTACCGAACTGGCCAGCTTTGTCGACAGCTGGCCGCGCTATCTGCAACGACACCTGTCTGTAGAACTGGGTTTCGATCCGCGTATCGACCAGGCACGAAACCGGGCATTGTCACCGCTCTATCATGTGGAGCGGATCAGGATCCCACTGCAGATCCATCAGGGGGCTAATGACAACCGCGTCCCCAGGGTGCAATCCGACTGGCTGGTGCAGCGTCTGCGCAGTCTTGGTGGGTCGGTAGAGTATTTCGTCTATGCCGATGAGGGGCATGGTTTCAATCGTTTCGAAAACGAACGCCTGGCCTGGCAACGCCTGGTTGATTTTCTACAGAGTCATTTGCGTTCCACCCAAGGTAAGGGCGTAAAGGGTCCCAATGCCTCGCGTTGCCACCTTAAGATGGTCGTGAATAGCGAGTTCAGCTGCCAGGTTGATGATCAGAGAAAACAATTCCATTGACTCAGCATACATCGATCCATCAATTCTTTGCTAAACTTCACCATAAAATCAGGGTAAACCTGCGGTCAGGTAATAAATGCGGAGCACAGGTCGTGCTGATCGACGCACATCCACGTCAGCGTGGATTACTCAGTGTGGTGGAACAACGCCTGCGCAGGGAACTGGTCTTCCGTCGCTTTGTGTCCCAACCCGATCCTGCAGCGCCAGGGCGTTGGTGCGTAATGACCTTGTCGCCCGGCTTCGGATTATCGCCAGCAGGTAGGGGCTGTTAATTCCGCAAGAGAAAATTCAGGTGGCCAGCTCTACCGTGCGAATAGCTGCTGAGAAAGAAAGTGAATGACTACATGAATACCCCGCCAAAACACCAAGCAGGTGACACAGGTTTGACCTCCGGGTTATCACTATACCTGCAGCCCAGGTTGTTGATCATTTTTTTCATGGGGTTTGCCAGCGGTTTGCCGCTGGCGTTGTCGAGTGCAACGCTGTTTTTCTGGCTCGCCGAAGCCGGGGTAACGCTCGCCGCGATTGGATTATTTGCCCTCGTCGGCGTGCCTTATAACTTCAAGTTTGTATGGGCTCCTGTCATCGACCGGGTTGCATTGCCGGGTTTGACGCGCTTGCTCGGACGTCGTCGCTCGTGGATGCTGGTCATCCAGATAGGATTAATACTCGCAATTACAGCGCTGGGTTACAGCCAGCCTGAAACAACTCCGTTGCTGACCGCATCATGCGCGCTGGCAGTAGCTTTTTTTTCCGCGAGCCAGGATATCGTCATCGACGCCTACCGCATCGAAATTCTCGATAGCGACGAGCAGGGCGCCGGTGCCGCGATGACCCAGGCAGGGTATCGGCTTGGCGCGATAGCTGCCGGCGCCGGAGCCTTGTTTCTCGCGGAGCAAATCGACTGGTCGCTGGTATACGCGGTGATGGCGGCACTGGTTATTGTCGGTATGGCGGCGGCGATTTTCGCGCCCGATCCCGAGCGTCGTAATCCGGGCCTGGCGGCGAATCATCAGGAAACAGGATTCCGTTCGATGGTGATCGACCCGTTCGTCGAATTTTTTCAGCGTAACGGCGTGACAACCGCCATTATCATTCTCGCTTTTATCCTGTTGTATAAATTTGGCGATGCCTATGCCGGCGTGATGGCTTACCCGTTCTACTATGAAATGGGATTCACCAAATCAGAAGTTGCCACAGTTAGTAAAATCTTCGGTGTGATCGCCACCGTGGTTGGAGTCTTTATTGGCGGCTTGATCGTCAAACGTTACGGCATCATGAAAAGCCTGCTCGGTTGCGGCATTTTACAGATGCTGTCGAATCTGATGTATGCCGCTCAATCGGTCGCAGGCCATGATGTCCGGTTTCTTTACTTCACGATCGGTATCGAAAACTTCTCCGGCGGTATGGGATCTTCGGCCTTCGTCGCCTACCTGTCGGTATTGTGCAATACCAGCTATACCGGGACCCAGTTTGCACTGTTTACATCGTTTATGGCCTTCGGGCGCACATTGCTATCGGCCTCTAGCGGCTGGGTTGTCGAAGTGATCGGGTGGTTTGATTTTTTTCTGATATCCACGATCGTGGCGGCGCCGGGACTATTGTTGCTGCTGTGGATGATGTACAACTTACCAATGTCAGTACAGTCAAACGAATTGGTTAGGCTGAGTCGCCAAACGAAAGGAGGGCCGTAATGAAGATGCATTCGCGCGGCACTGACAAACCAAGCCCCTTTGGGTGACTATAAATCGTTCTGAGCGTTTTCACCAACCGACTCATGGACACAGGTCTGGCAAGCTTTCGGAGGGCTCGACATGTGCCGAGTGCAGTCCTGCAAGTCCCGCTGCAATCACGGCAGCGCCGCACGTCAGAGCCAGGGCTGAAAATGAACGCCTGGCCTGGCAACACCTGGTGGATTTACTGAAACGTCAGTTGCGTTCCACCCAGGGTAAAGGCGAAAAGGCTCCCAATGTCTCGCGCTGCCACCACTGTCCGGTGCTGTGGCGCACCTCCGGTTTGCTGAAACGGTATTTGTAGGCCTCAACGCGGATATAGCGCGGTGGCTGGTCGGGAAACGGGTTGTGGCGCAGCAGCGCGGTAACCGTCGGCGAGTTGTCCAGCAGTGCCTGCAGGAAACTGTGGAAGAAGCGCATGTATTTCGGGTGCTGGGTGACGAACCACATCTCCCAGTCCAGTCGCGGCTGGTGTGGCAGCACAATGGCCGGCCGCTCATGCGGATCCCCCGGCTTGTACCTGAATCGATAAATTTCCCAATCCCTGCCATCATGCGATCCCGACAGTTCGAGTTCGATGCGTTCGCTCCTCATGGTGGGGAAGACGTGGTACTTGTTGACGACCCGGTAGGCTTCCGCATATTCGACCAATGTGCCAATGGCTCCGGAAGACCGTTGCAGGGTGGCTAATTCCCAGAAGTGCACGCTGCTGACCAGCAGTATGAAGCCAGCCAGCATCGCGATCATGGCCTGACCGACTCTCCCACCGCTGGCTGCCGGCAAGGACTGCCGGCCCAGCCGGGTCCGCAGGCGCTGGGGCAGGATGCCTTGCACGGCCTTATCGTCGAACAGGAACAGGCACAGTACAATGGTCAGGAGGTTGAACCAGTTGTGGTTGCTGGTGAGAACGATCAGGACCTGCCAGAGTATCGTGATCCAGGCGGCCACAAAGCGCCAGCGCCGCGGCAGGAACATCATGAACGGCACCAGTATCTCGATGATCAGTGTGGCCGCTGTTGCTGTTTTCAGCAGCCATTCCGGGAGCTGGTGCGCGTACCAGGCCAGGGGGGTGGGCAGGGGCTGGACTTCGAAATATTTGTTCAGGGCGGTGAGGCCGGACCAGCTCGAATCCTGCATTGTCAACTTGGAGAGTCCGGACATGAAGCGCAATCGAAACAGCAGCCAGCGAAACAGCAGGATGACGACGCGTGATGCGGGGGTCAGGAAAATCGCCAGAAAACCCGCTTCCAGCAATAAGCCATCCCACTGAAAATTCATAAACAGCTGACCGGCGTTATACAGGGACAGATAGAGCACGAACGCCGCTATCAGGCACAGCCGCGACCAGCGGTTGAGGATAATCAGCACTGATATGCCGCAACCGGCGATGGCTGTTCCTGTCAAAACCCCGTCGCTGGCATTCAACCAGAACAGGTTAGGGACCAGGAAATAACGCTCGATACCCGGCTGGCCTTGGAGATAGAGCAGCTGCTGGCTGAATGGCAGGATACCCTGACTGCCCGCCAGGCCCTCGATCTGTACCCCGATCGAAGCAAAGGCGATCAGGTAGATCAAACCCAGCAGACGTAAAAACAGCGCCGCTACCAGCTGATAGCTATTGGTTGAATCTGCAGCCATTATTGTTAAGCATAGCCGGGATATCGCGGCGTGGCGCCCGTCTTCGCCGACGCTCTGCTTGCCGTTACTGACGTGTTGTCTGTCCGCTGCGGTTGGCCGGGTGTGCAGGATTATCGGGAAATGGGTGGGTTATGCTTACAGCGCGATTGTCGGCGGTACGCGCAATACTGCCTGAGATTGCTTCAACCCCCGCCTGTATACATCCAAGCCGATCGGAAAAACTATGGAATTCGAAAACGGTGTTCTGCAACTCAGTGCTTTTTTCTCGGTTACATCCTGCGCCACACTCGGCCTTATTCTTGCCAGTCTGATGGGGGGGCCGATTGCGAAATTTCTCATTACGCGACACAAGCTGGCTCCGGAGATGACGGAGCCACTGGATATTGGCGTCCCGGAACAGCAGAAAGGCAGGCAGGGCATCGACCATCTGGACTTGCTGGATGCCATTCTTGCTATTCATGTCAGCGCCATTTTCGGCATTCTGATCAACTCCGGGCTGGAAAATCTCGGACTTAAACTGCCGCTGTTCGTCACCTGTCTGTTTGCCGGTATTCTCATCACCAACCTGATCCCGAAATCCTTCCCGCGCATCAGCGGCACGGAATGGCCAAGCCGCAAACCGGCCATTGCCCTGATTGCCGAAGTATCGCTGGGCACCTTTCTGGCAATGTCGCTGATGAGCATGCAGTTATGGACACTGGTCGATCTGGCTGGTCCTATTTTTACGATTCTCGGTGCCCAGTTTCTGATCGCCGTCAGCCTGACCCTGTTTGTTGCTGGTACCATTGAAAAACCGCTCCCAACGCTCAATGCGATCCAGGGTCTGATCGTCGGGTGGCGGTGAGGGCTCCATGGGGACACCCTGGGCGAGCCACTGGACCAGGTTGCGGTATTCGGCAATCGTCAAGATTGGGCATACGCCAATACGGGTGTTTGCGTGCAAAGCTATCGAATTCTGCCAGTGTGGCGCAGCTCTGCTCCCGATGCAGGCCCAGCTCCAGGCTGTCGGGCAGCATACCGACGCGTGGTTGTGGGTGCGGCTGTTTCAGGCGCTGCATGTGGTACAGGACAGAGTTTTCCAGATGTTGCCTTGGATCCTGGGTGCCTTCGTTGAGCACCGCGTGGAAGTT
>JBDNAP010000226.1:0-5395 GCA_039768325.1 Thiogranum sp. | reverse complement strand
TCACGCAAGGCAATATCTATTCGCTGTCCGATGCAACCGGACAATATCTGAACCAGCTGCAGGAACCGTTGTTGATCCGCGGCTACTTCTCGGCCAAGACCCATCCACTTCTCGCGCCTCTGGTGCCGCAGGTGAGAGACCTGCTGGAAGAATATGCCGTCGCTGGCAAGGGACGCGTGCAGGTGGAATTTATCGATCCGCACGAAAATCAGGCGCTGGAGGAGGAAGCAGCGAGCAAGTACGGCATCCAACCGGTGCCTTTCCAGATGGCGAGCAAGTATCAGGCTTCGGTCGTCAATTCCTACTTCGACGTACTGGTCGCCTATGGTGACCAGCATGAGACCCTGAACTATAGCGACCTTATTGAGGTAAAAGTGCGCGGGCGAGAGGATCTCGATGTGATGCTGAAAAATCCGGAATACGCGATTACCCGCTCGATCCGCAAGGTTCTCAACGCCTATCAGGCGGGTGGTAATCCTTTCGAGACCCTGACCCGTTCGGTCGAATTCGCCGGCTATATCTCGCCGACAGAGAAACTGCCGGAACAACTGGTCACGTTGCGCGAGGAGCTCGAAACGGTGCTTGGGGAGCTGGGCAAGGAAGCCGGTGGGAAACTCAGGACCCGCTTCGAGGATCCAGACGCCAATGGCGGGGCGCTGGCCAGGGAACTAAATGAGAAGTACGGCTTTTCTCCCCAGATTGCGAGCCTGTTCGACCCGAACCCGTTCTGGTTCTACATGCTGCTTGAGGTCGACGGGGAGTCGGTCCAGGTCCCATTACCGGCTGAACTGGATCGCGATGCGCTCAAGCGCTCGCTCGAGGCCGGTATCCAGCGTCTGGCACCGGGATTCCTCAAGACTGTTGCGGTGGTGAAGCCACAGGCGTTAGTACCCAATGCCAAGAGCTACGCCGTTTTGACCGATACACTGTCTGAAAACGCGCGTCTCAAGGAAACCGATTTGAAGGATGGTCGCGTACCCGTGGACGCGGACCTGTTGCTGGTGTTGGCTCCGTACGCGCTGCTTGAGGAGCAACTGTTTGCCATCGACCAGTTCCTGATGCAGGGCGGCAGCGTGGTGCTTGCGACCTCGCCATTCGATGCCAATGTGGGCGAGACACTGACCGCGAAACGGCACAGCTCCGGACTGGAGGACTGGCTTGACCACCATGGTCTGGTCGTCGAAGGCGACATGGTGCTGGATCCGCAGAACGCTGCGCTACCGGTGCCTGTGCAACGTCAACTGGGCGGGTTTTCGATTCGCGAGATCCGTATGCTTCCGTATCCCCATTTTCCTGACATTCGCGAAGAAGGGCTGGATGCTGATAGCCCGATCACCGCGGCCCTTGGACAGATGACGCTCAACTGGGCTTCGCCAATTGCGGTGGATGAGGGTAAAAACGAGGCGCGCAATGTTACACAGCTGCTCAGTTCCTCTCCTGAGAGCTGGTTATCTGGCGATCTGAACATTGTTCCCGATTACCGAGTCTGGCCGGATACCGGTTTCGAACCCTCCGATGAACGCGGCCCCCGTTTGCTGGCTGTGGCCGTGGAGGGACGGTTCAATTCGTTCTTCGACGGCAGGGATTCACCGTTGGCCAAACCGTCCACGGAGACAGCGGTTAGTGACGGTTCCGGGAGCGGAGACGACGCGGGCGAGGAAGAGGAAGCCGAAGCTGACCAGGTGCCGGGTCCGATCACCAGCGTGATCGGACGTTCGCCGGAGTCGGCCCGTATCATTCTCATTGCATCCAACAACTTCGCCGACGATGCGGGTTTGAGTCTGGCTTCCAAGGGCCTCGGTACCCTCTATACAAAGCCGGTGGAGTTCTTACAGAACGCGATTGACTGGTCGCTCGAGGATCGTGGCCTGATGTCCATACGAAGCCGGGCACAGTTCGCCCGAACCCTGGCGCCCATGGAACGCGGCGACCAACTGTTCTGGGAATACCTCAATTACGGCCTGGCACTACTGGGGCTTGCGAGCGTGTGGTTCTGGCGGCGGTGGGTTGGCCGCTCGGAACAGGTTCGTTATCAGTCGATTCTCGCGGAGGGCTAAGCAATGCAGAAAACGATCGGAATTCTTGCCGTCCTGCTGGTCGCTCAAGTAGGACTCACTATTGGTATGAGTTTCACCGAGCCAGACCTGACGGCGCTTCGGCCGGATACGCTGTTACTTGAATTTGGCGAGCGTACAGTGGACCGGCTCACTATTGAAGGTTCAGACAATCAGAAACTCACTCTGGCCAGGCAGGGCGAGGACTGGGTGCTGGTGGAGAAAGGGCGCTTTCCGGCCGATCAAACCAAGGTCGATCGCTTGCTCAACCAGCTCCGCGGATTGCAGCGCGGTCTGGCGGTTGCAACGACCGACGGCGCCAAAAGGCGCTTTTCGGTAAGTGACGAAGCCTTTGAACGGCGTATCACACTTGCGCAGGGCGACGAGACCCTGGCAACTCTCTATCTTGGTACCTCACCGGGCATGCGCCGGGTTCATGCCCGCACCGGTGACGATGACGCCGTGTACACCGTTAAATTCGGTGTTCATGATACTCCCGTCAAGCCTGGCGACTGGGAGGATAAAACCGTGCTGCAGATCCCGCGGGAAGAGATTGAGACGATCTCACTGGCAGACTTGACGCTCAGTCGAATACCGGACAAGGGATCGCCGGTGACGCCGGGCGAAGGGGATAAGCAGACGCCTGATCAGACCAGCTGGAGCAGTGATGTTCTGGCAGAGGGCGAGTCAATCAACCAGTCCAATGCCGACGCGCTGGCAGAAAAATTGGCCAGATTGATAATCGGTACGGTTATTGATCCCGAGGCAGATCTGGATAACGGGCCGGAAGATCCCGATCTGGTGATCGATTTACAACGCAAGGACAAACAGGTCATTGAGTATCGTCTCAGCAAACGCGATACGGAGAATGACTATGTGCTTAAGTCATCGAGCCGGCCAGAGTATTTTCGTTTGCCGGTTTACACGGGCGATGCACTGATCAAAGCTGCCAGCCGGCAACAGTTGATCATAGCGGCAACGGATGCCGCGGATGAAGGAGAGGCACAAGCAGTCACGTTTGAATCTCTACCGGCAGATAGTTCTGATAAGTCGGCGCTAGGTATTGCCATCGAAGAAGGTGAGCCGTAAAGAAGCTGGCCACCGATGCTGTTTTTCGCTGGGCAGTCGGGCAGTCACGCTGATTACACTTAATGATTGCAACAGCATTAACAGCGCTCCCCATGGAGTTCGGGTAAAAAACCGGTTTTCAGTCTGCCGCTATGCTCAAACCCTCCGCTCGTCCGGGCGGGGGGTACACTAGCCGGCCTGCGCTTGTCTTGCGCAAAGAAGAATCAGAGAACGGCAGGTTCAGGCTGGCAGCGGATACTCATCATCCGTGGTTTCGACCCTGTCTTTACCTTTTCTCTTGGCTTTGTACACGGCTGCGTCTGCCCGGCTGAACAACAGCCCCGCGTCGAGGGAACTGTCAGGTACCAGGCTCGATACGCCGAAACTCATTGTCACTGCGGGGATTCCTTCATGATAGCTGTTCGCCGGTTTCCGTAAATCGGCTCTGATACTTTCCGCCAGCGCGACCACACCATCCAGATCGGTGTCGGGCAGGATGATGGCAAACTCCTCACCACCGATACGTGCCACCAGGTCAGCGCCGCGCCGGATGTGCCGCTCCAACAAGGCGGCGACCGACTTGAGGACCAGATCGCCGGCTGCATGCCCATGGGTGTCGTTGCAGAGTTTGAAGTTGTCTATGTCCGCTATGACCAGTGACAGCATGTGTTTGTCGCGCATCGCCCGGTACCACTCTCTGTCAATCGCCGCCTGGAACCCGCGTCGATTGGCCACACCGGTGAGGTGATCGAACATAGCCTCATACTGGCTGTTGATTCGCCCGAGAATCGATTCGTGCGTTGTCCGGTAGATCTCCCGCGACAGCAGGTACAGCAACGTGAAGTAAAAGGGGATAACGAACCCGATGGCGTTTGCCGCCAGTTTTTCATCCAATATGAGGTGCAGCATAATGGGGATGATTGCCGGCAGGAAGAACACCGGAAACGCAATGCGGTGATAGGACAGCGACGCAGTGGCAGCCGCGCACATACTGACAATCAGCAGTGCCAGGAACAAACCATTTTCCGGCTGCCCAGGAATATAAAACAGGCCACCTGCCCCCCCCCAGAGAACGCCTGAAATCGCCACCGACGCCACGAAGCGTCTCTCCCAGCGGCGCGTTTCCGCCTCACCTATGAACCCGCTCGGAAATCGCCGTCCCGCTAACCATCTGGCGACATTGAATACGATCATGACCAGCATCCAGGTGATCAGCAGATCCTGAGGGGCGCTGGCCCACAACCCAACGGCCAGGGTCACACTTCCGGCAAGATTCCCCAGCAGTACAAAAATTGAATGTCGTAACAAAACCCTGAGGTGCTCGGTTCGCGCGCGCTCTTCTCGCTGCGATTCTGATCGCACATTCCAGAGGGAGTCGAGGTCGCTTGTTCCGCTATCGTTCAATGATGTGCCGCTCAGCTATACCTGGCGCCAGGCGCGAGGCGCCAGGATTCAGACGTCGATTCGCTGGATTGTTTTCATTCATATCCGTTGAATATCCGGAAATGGCCTGTTGTGATGAAAGACCCGGAAATTCAACGATGCAGATTTTCTACCGGAACCTGTTCTTTTCAGAACCACAATTCAAATCCTGTGTCTGCGACAATGTGACGATCTCTGCCGGGAGTCCGGGTTTTTCATATATGCCCTTTTATCAGAAAAAAACTCGCTGAACGCCCAACCGGCGGCCGGCAGGGTGGGCGCAGCACATCATCCAGGAAAATCATGCATCTGGATGTCGGAATAAGTCCGGCATGACAGACTGATCAGAGCGTCCCGAATCAATCAGAAATGCCTTTCGACATTGGCTTAACCTAATATCTCATTTAAACCGATGTATGGAAACCGAACTATTGTGAAATTTGTGTAGCCAAAGTGCTTTATGGTGGTCCGAGGTCTTGTATGAGAACGGTAATTCTGAGGTGAAGCTGATCTTCTGCCATCTCAATGGTATGAAGTGCAGAACAAGCCATGACAAAGGCCGGGATTCCCGACAAGGATTCTTGATAGATTAAGTCGTTCCTCGGCCACTACAGAAAGGCTATAGAGAGGTCTCTATAGAAGGGTCTCTGTCGGTTACTCAACTCGAACTAGGGACGCGCAAATTAACAAGTCTCCCGGTTTATCAACTGATTGGTTCAGTATAGCGTGCTTTGCGGGTCCGCGTGTCAAAGGAACAAAAGGCGGACAAAGACAGAGTTGGCTAAACGTTTCGTCTGGGCCGAGTCAGGGCATCTGGCTGGAACCACCATGAATTACTCTCTCACGCACAG
>JBDNAP010000225.1:0-2785 GCA_039768325.1 Thiogranum sp. | reverse complement strand
GACCGAGCATGGCCATGAAACCCATTGCCCAGCCGGTCGCCCACAAGCCGAGCAGCACGCCGATCATCGCCAGCGGCACAGTCATCAGCACCACCAGCGGCTTTAACAGCGAGTTGTACTGCACGATGAGTACCAGCGTCATCAGCAGCATGGCGATGCCGACGGCACGCACTACCTGGATCTGCGCTTTGAGGGTTTCCTCCTGTTCACCGCCCTGTTCGATAAAGTAACCCGGTGGCAGCTCCCGCAGCATGCGCTGCAAACCGGGCTCGATGTCGGCGGCCACCGAGTTGGCAAGCACACCCTGAGCAACCCTTGCGCCGACCGTCACGGTTGGGTGTTTGTTACGCCGCGCCATAACCGCCGGTTGCCAGGTCGCATCGATCTCCGCCAATGAATTCAGCGGCACCTTGCCAAACGTGCCATCCACGAAGATACCCGAGAGGTCTGCGAGTTCACGCCGGCTTTCGCGCAAGCTGCGCAGTACCACCGGCACCTGGTGATCGCCCTCCCGATAGCTGGTCAGCACCGAGCCGGAAAGCAGCGTACGCGTGGCGTTGGAAATATCCGAATGCGTCACGCCCGCGAGGCTGGCAGCGTAAGGATCGACTTTCAGGTCGACAGCATAGGCTGTCGCCCCCCAGTTGCTGTAAGAACCGATCACCCCAGGGGTATCCTTGAACAGCCTGACCATCTCTCTTGCCTTTGCACGCAGAAGGTCAGGGTCGGGACCACTCAGGCGGAACGCTACCGGATCTTTGATCGGCGGACCCAGCATAAACTCGTCAACCGTAACCCGGGCGTTATAGATATTGCGCACGCGCTGGCGAATTTCCGCTGCGAGGCCGGCGGTATCCCCGGGGTCGACGGTATTTACCAGCAACATGGCGTAGTAGGGATAATCGTATTCAGGTTCCTGGGTGAGCATGATACGTGGACCGCCGACACCGATATAAGACACCAGGTTGCCAAGGCGCTCACGTGTTCCTGCCTTGCTCTCGATCGGGCTGCTGTCCAGCACCATCGCCTCGACTTGTCTGGCAACCGCAGAGGTCGCCTCTATGGTCGATCCCTCTGGCAACCAGATCTTGATAAAAAACTGGTCGCGTGCACCGGCCGGAAAGAACTGCGAGCCGATTACCGGGATCAATGTCAGGCTGCCGGCAAACGCTATCCCGACCAGACCCAGCACCACGCCCTTGCGCCGCAGGCTCCATTGCATGAGCCGCTCATAGCCGTCGAAAAAGCGCTCCGTTATTCCCCTGGATGCCGCGTCGGCCCGAGCAGGTGGATACAGAAACCACCAGCACATGATCGGTGTCACCAGCAGCGCCACAAAGTAGCTCGCGGCCAGCGTCAGGCTGACCACCACGGGCAGGCTGGACACATACTCACCCACGTTACCGACAATGGTCAGCATCGGCAGAAAGGCAAAAACGGTGGTCAGCGTGGAGGCCAGTATCGGTATGGCAAGCTCCTGCGCACCACGAATAATGGCTTCACGCCGCGCCACGCCGTCGCGCATCAGGCGAAAGGCGTTATCGGACACGACGATGGCGCTGTCGACCACCATACCCAGGGAAATCACCAGCGAAGCAATCGAGAACTGTTCCAGTTCAACCCCCAAAAAGCGTACCACCGCAAATGCCGCGATCATCGACAGGGGCACGGCAGTGGCCATGATCAGCGCCGGACGCCAGCCCATGGCGAGCAGCGCCACAGCCAGCACGATCAGCACCCCCTGCAGCAGGTTGAACTGGAAATCGGTAATGCGTGTCTCGACCTGGCGTGGCAGGTCGTTGACACGGGTCAGCCTGATATCAGGCGGTAACCAGGTCGCGGCAAGCCTGGCCAGCGTGTCGTCCACAACGCGGCTGAGTCCGACCACATTGTTGCCGCTTTTCATCGACACGCCGATGACCAGTGCCGGTTGATGCGCCAGCGTTGGCATGGTGATGCGCGTCATCGAGCTTGCGGGTTCCTGGTAGCGCCGGTCGACACGAATCGGCAGATCACCGAGCCGCACCGGCAGAGTGCCCAGCCGGCGGTCGACGATCAGGTCCTCGATCTGGGCAACGCTGCTGAACTCACCCGAGGTATTGATCGCGTAACGCGCCCGTTCGGTGTCGAGTTCGCCCCCGGGATCGACGATATTGCGCGCCGTGAAGATGTCACTCAGGGCCTGCGGTGTCAGCGCCAGCCTGGCCCAGTCGGCGCTGTCGACCTCGATATAGATCTGCTCCTGCTGCACACCCCAGAAATCAACCTTGCCAACCTCCGCAATCAGTAGCAGTTCGTCCTTGATGCGTTCGGCGAAACGCTCGAGTTCCCGTTGTGTGTACGGATGCTTGATGCCGGTGTCGCTTTCCAGCGGCACCTGGTGCAGGGCGAAGACGATTTCATAGACATCGCCGAAATCGGAATTGACAAAAGAGTGCTCTGCGCCCGGCGGCAGCTTCGCCTGCACTGACTCGACTTTGGCACGCACGTCGTCCCAGACCTGATCGGTATTCTTGATACGGTCTTCGGCGGTCAACTGGATCACCGAAATCCCCGTCATTGACTTGGAGCGCATTTTGTCGATTTCCGCGATCTGGGCGAGCACCTCCTCCAGCGGATCGGTAATCAGTTCATCGACGCGCTGTGCAGAGGCTCCCGGCCAGCGGGTGAGTACCAGCGCATCGCGAATGGTGATTTCCGGATCCTCGCGGCGCGGCATATTGGAAAAATTAAACACGCCCACCGCCAGGAATACGCCGAGAAAGGCGAGCACCACGGCCCTGTG
>JBDNAP010000036.1:0-4638 GCA_039768325.1 Thiogranum sp. | reverse complement strand
GAATTTATTCGGCCAGGAGCTGTTGGCGGCTACCCACAATGTGGCTATATCCGGGATGATAGATGGAATAGCAACGTGGTTGGTCGAATGAATTCGGCCCTAAAATAAGTTAAACAGGCTTGACTTAGTGCCATTCGGCGCAGGGGCGATATTTATGCATACCCCACCGGGGCCGTTTGCTTGTTTTCCCTCGGTTCATACCGATCAGGGTAAAAACCGACACGTTTTTTTATCGAGCCTGCGCAGCGGCAGTTCTTCCTGACTTTTTAGTTGTTCAGCCACCACTATTCATTCAGCACCGCAGCCACGCGGCGTTCAATACGTTTAACAACCTCATTGTCATTCCAGTACTGCGTATGACTCAGTGGGTTCCATGCTTTGGTGAGCCAGTTGACTCCCTGCCCCGCATTTACCTCAATGTCCCGTGTAACCGCCTTTTTATACGCAGTGTTGAGCGGTTGTAGTGGCCAACCAAGAATATCATCCTCGTCGTACATGTTGAACCAGTCAAACTTGTACCCCCCGGTCCGGGTTTTGACAGGCTTGATGTTAGCGCGCCCATGACCGGCGACGAACAACGGGATGTTACAGCCCGTCGTAAACAGGCAATCAAGTGTACGCAGTCGACGGAACTTACCGTGAGGCGTATTTTTGGGTGTTCCCTGGTCGTTCCCATCGCGCCAAATGCCTTGTCGAGCGGCAGGCCGCTGGCTGTCCCAAAGATAGTTACTGATAACCTGGCCGCCCAACGACTGGGCAATAACAATAACCGGTTTAAGTTCCTGCCCCATGGATTGATAAGCATTATCGAGCGCATCCAGAATGATCTTTTGAGCCTTTTCATACACGCTGCCTGGTCTGCAGGCCCCATGCTCAAGGCCGGAGGCATCCGCAAAACTAAACAGCATGAATTTCCGTAGTTTTATCCAGTCCAGTTCCGCTGCTTGCCGCATATGGCTGAAAACATCCTCCTCTGCCTTCTGCAGAAGGCCCTGGTAATACACCGGCTCCCAATGCACATGCTTCCAGGCCGCTGGACCAAGGCGCTTTTTCAGTGCGCCACGAATATCGTCTGCGAAATCACGCTGGGTTTTCCCCATCCCGTGGATCGGGAGAATTGCCAGATCCTTGTTCATCATATTCCCTCCCTATCAGTTTCCATCTTGAATTAAACTGCACAGTATAGTCACTACAGTCCGTCGCTCCCGAAAACTCCTACTGCACTCAATAGCGGAACAAAAAAACGCCCGCCAACAACACATGAAATTTAACCATTCGCCATACAATAAATTCCAGTGCCAGGGTCAGTTAACACGATGGAAGCGCCAGGCGTCGCTGCGCCAAATACGACCAGACAAAACACGGGGAGAGATGCTTGGTGACTCTAAATGAACGCCGGCTAACAAAGGCCGGCTGACTTTGAGGTGCAACCCGAAGGGACGAGGCCATTTTCCCGCTGGCCGGTGTTACCGCGCGCTTATGTACACGCCCGCGGCGACTTGTCCTGCAGAGAATGCTCCCAGTCGCTGGTGTATCCATCGTGTCAACCGGCCCGGGTAAAACATCTGTTTTTAATCCGCGGCTCGGGGGCAGGCATATTCTATTGATTTCCGTAAAAGCAGGGGGACTGGGAGAAACGAAAAAATATAGCTTTGACTCGAGGTATATTATATATATTTTCTTGTTTTTATATATTAAATGATCATTAGACTCGAACTCGCGGCCACCTGGTTGGCAGCCGGGCACGAGCATTTAACCTGCTTTCCATCAGTGACTTGCGGTAAATCATAGAACTGCGAGGCGTGAGAAAAGCGTTCGGCAGCCGCATGGTACTGCCGGACCTGGATCTGGACATCTATCACGGCGAGTGTGTTACCCTGCTGGGGCCATCGGGTTGTGGCAAGACGAGCATACTGCGCCTGATCGGAGGCTTCGAACATCTCGACGCCGGCCGCATTCTGCTGACCGGCGCCGACATCAGCGGACTTGCCCCGTATCAGCGCCCGGTCAACACCGTGTTTCAGAGTTATGCCCTGTTCCCGCACATGAGTGTTTTCGATTATGTCGCCTTTGGTCTGCGCGCCGAAAAGCGGCCTGGTGACGAGATTCATGAACGTATCACACGGATCCTGAACATGGTGCAGTTACAGGATCTGGCCCGACGCAAGCCTGATCAACTCTCGGGCGGCCAACAGCAGCGGGTCGCTATCGCCCGTGCCCTGGTCAAGGGTCCAGGCGCGCTGCTGCTCGACGAACCTTTGAGCACCCTCGATTACAAGCTGCGCAAACAGATGCAGAACGGGCTGAAACGTATGCAGCGCGAACTCGGTATCACCTTTGTATTATTCATCACCCACGACCAGAAAGAGGCGCTGTCGATGTCAGACCGCGTGGTTGTGCTGCGCGACGGCTGCATAGAACAGATCGGTACCCCGCGCGATGTCTATGAATCACCGGCCAATCTGTTTGTCGCCCGTTTCGTCGGCGAGATCAATGTGTTCGATGTGGAGGTCTGCGCAGTGCTGGACGACCGGCGTGTACTTGGTAATGTTGAGGGACAGCGCCTCGAGTTCCGCAGCCGTGTCGGGCAATTCGAGCCCGGACAGCGTATTCACGCTCTGCTCCGTCCCGAAGACATGCGCCTGTTGCCGGCGGACAGCGGGTGCGCATAAGCTGGGCGCCGAACTGGGAAGTGTTGCTGACGGATGAGACTGCGTAAGCCGTTCAAAACCGCGGTGCTGGTCCTGATCTGGGGCTGGATACTGCTGTTCGTGCTGGTCCCCAACCTGCTGCTCATCGTGACGAGCTTTCTGATCCGCCGGCATGATCCTTTGCTTGCACGGCGGCTGGAAACGGCGGTACGCTGCCTTTACTCTGATGGTTTAGTACCACGTGTCTATGGACAAGGTAATCATACAGTGCGTGTATTAACAGGGACATCCACATCCTGCCAGCGCAGACCGATGCGATAAGACAGCCAATCAACGGGACAAGCTGAAATGGTAAAGGCGAAAAATACCACCTCCGGAAAGAAGGTCAAAAAAAACAAGAAAAAGAAAGGTCACAAACTGACCATGCGTCCTCTGCAGACGGAGGACTACCCCAGTTTCAAGCGAACGATGGATGCGGCGTACCCCACACTGGGTGGAGCCTGGAAGAAAGAGCAATTTCTGTCCCAGCTGGAGCACTTTCCCGATGGACAGATTTGCATCGAGGACAAGGGTGAAGTTGTCGCCGCGGTGATCAGCGTCATCGTAGACTTCGACCTCTATGGAGATGACCATAGCTATAAGGAAATCACAGGCGACGGCTATCTTACCACCCACGATCCAGGCGGCGACACGCTCTACGGCGTCGACATCTTCGTGCACCCGGAGTATCGCGATTTCCGCCTGGGACGGCGACTGTACAAAGCACGCAAGGAACTATGCGAAGCTTATAATCTGCGTCGACTGGTCGCCGGCGGACGTATTCCCGGCTACAGGAAATACGCAAAGGAAATGACGCCGTCGCAGTATATCCGGCAAGTGGTCGACAAAGAGCTTCATGACCCGGTACTGAGTTTCCAGCTGGCTAACGGTTTACACGTGCGTCACGTCATCAGGGACTACGAACCCAGGGACATGGAGTCGGGCGCGGCGGCAACGCTGTTGGAATGGATCAATATTCATTACGAGAAAGATCCCCAGGCACAGAAGTTAGACCGCGAAGTTCGTAT
Source organism: Thiogranum sp. (assembly GCA_039768325.1). Taxonomy (GTDB): domain Bacteria; phylum Pseudomonadota; class Gammaproteobacteria; order DSM-19610; family DSM-19610; genus Thiogranum. The sequence continues at coordinate 920 of JBDNAP010000036.1, read as the reverse complement.
CGGTACGGTGCAATGGCAAATGCGTCCCGCCGCCACCGTTGCGGATCTCATGGTTCAGGTGGAGTATTTTGTCGACGCCATTGCGGGTTATAACGCCGATTTCGTATTGTTCCCGGAATTCTTCAACTTCCCATTGATGGTGCAGTTCAACCAGGAAAACCCAGCCGAGTCGATTCGCGACCTGGCCGGTTATACCGCGCAGCTGCGGGACGAGCTGCTGCGCCTTGCGGTGGAGTACAACATCAACATTATCGCCGGCAGCATGCCGGAATACGAGAATCAGACACTCCGAAACGTCTGCTACCTGTTACGCCGGGACGGAACCTGGGATCGCCAGTACAAACTGCATATAACGCCGGATGAATTCGCGTACTGGGGACTCAAAGGTGGTAACGGCCTCCGTGTATTCGACACGGACGCGGGCCGCATCGGCATCCTGATTTGTTATGACGTAGAGTTCCCCGAGTTGTCGCGGCTGCTGGCAGAGCAAGGAATGGATATTCTGTTCGTTCCCTATTGGACCGACACCAAGAATGCCTACGAGAGGGTGCGCCGCTGCGCCCAGGCCAGGGCGATCGAAAACGTATGCTATGTGGCGATTTCCGGCAGCGTCGGCAACCTGCCCAACGTGGAAAACATGGATATCCAGTATTCCCAGGCCGCGGTCTTCACGCCGTCGGATTACGCGTTTCCCCACGATGCCATTGCCGCCGAGGCAACCCCCAACACGGAAATGAGCCTGATAGCCGATCTCGATCTGCAAAAGCTCGCTACCATACGACAGAAAGGCAGTGTCCGGAATTTCCGGGACAGGAGACTTGACCTGTACAAACTGGAGTGGCTCCAGGATTAGGATCGGCTGTACCTAAGTGCAGTCGACTACCGATCTTCTGTTCAACCCATTACTGGTCTATTGGAGG
>JBDNAP010000224.1:0-2809 GCA_039768325.1 Thiogranum sp. | reverse complement strand
GGGATGATAGATGGTATGGCAACGTGGTTGGTCGAATGAATTCGACCCTACAATGGTTTAAATAGGCTTAACTACAATGGTTTAAATAGGCTTAACTACAATGGTTTAAATAGGCTTAACTTAGTGCCGTTCGTACTAGGTCCTGTTTAACACTATGCAAGCGGCAGTGGCGGAGTACACTCGATCGCGTGCAGCGTGTGCAGGGTAATCTCCGGCAGGCAGTTGAATCGTACCGAAACGATGGAAGCGCCCACCCCGGCCGATGTGTAGCCGATCATATTATTGTATTGCCAGGCACCCGATCCCATATGTCTGGGCAGTACTGAATCCAGGGTGAGAGGGATTTTGCCGGGCAGGCAGATCTGTCCCCCGTGTGTATGGCCGCCCAACAGCAGGTTGAAATCAGCGTGCGCGGCCTGGCGATAGATCTCGGGCGTGTGGGAAAGAAGGATCGAGAACTCATTATGGTCTATGTCTGCAGCTGCTTTCTCAATGTTGTCTACACGATAATAGTGAGCATCATCGATGCCGACTATATGGATACGCTCGTTTCCGCGCTCAATGGGAACTGACTCGTTGAGTAGCATCAGTATTCCCATTTCCTCCAGTCCGGGCACCATGCGAATTGTATCGTGATTGCCCAGAACACCGTAAACCGGATCCTTGAGATGGGCCTTAACACTCGCCATACCCTCGAGGGTGTCTTCGAAAGGGCCGAAGGTTTTACCTCTGTAGTCGCCGGTGAGGACGCAGATATCGTAATCGATGTCGTGCAGCAGTTCGATCAGCCGGTGCATGGCGCCCTGGCTCATGTCTACATGCATGTCACTGATGTGCAGTATGGTGAAGCCGTCGAACGCTGATGGAAGATGTTCCGATTCAATGTGGTTGAGGCGTGTCTGTACGCGCCTGGTATTGTTGCGCCCGCGCCAGTACAGCCCCATCAGTTTCAGCGTTTTTCTGATAAAGGAATGACACGAATACCAGTTTTCAATATGAAAGAAGTTGATGCCATGGCCGAAAACACGTGTCTCGTAATCGGCCTCGATACCGAGCCGCTGTTTGGCGTACAAGCGCCCAAGGCGTTTCTCCAGATTTTCGGTCATGTCTTTGCTCATGCCTGTCCGCACCCTGACCCGGCCGGTCTTGCTAGTTCAAAACAGGGCGTTTTTCCGCAAGCTGTCATCTTAATTCGGAATCTTGACATGCACATATGCCGATGTCTGCAGGAGAGGGTGCCCTGGGCGCCATGAATCAATAACTTGCATGTTTTTTCCGGTGCGCACAGCGTACCCTGACGGTGGGTCATGACATTAATCAGAGCTTTCCATAGCGTGGAGATGGCAAGCGAAAGTCTGATCATGGTCCGCTTGAGGTTGAGTAAGTTGAGGTGTAAGGTGCCGCGCATTGTTGAAAAGGTCAAGTCCCCGTCATTGCTATTGGCGGTCTGTTGCGATTTATTCGCCGGAGTATCAGCCCGCCGATCGCTGCAGTTCTCCGCACCTGGGCTGCTACCGCAGCTGTACCATGCGTTGACATGCAGGCAGCCTGACGGTTTGCGCGGATAACAGTCGGACCTGCTTGTCGATGGAGAGGTAATGGTGGGTTATCCTGCTAAGGCTACGTTGCCCGTTTTTCTCGTATTTGTTCTCGCCTGCGGGTGCTTTGCCGTTCCCGGCGGCGCTCTGGCGCAGTCATCTGATGCAAGCCGTTTGTGGGTGCTGGATCAGTTGCGCAAGGCATTATCGCCACCCCGGGACCTGAGCCGGATTTCATCCATGCTTTACGGGCTGGTCAGCGACCGCAGCGTGGCAGAACAGCCCGCAACCCGCGCAGCACTCGCCGAGCTTGAAACGTTTGTGCGCGCTGTCGACCAGCAGGCTCTCGGGTGCGGAGAACTGGTGAATCTGCGCTTGATCAGCAGTTTTCTGGATATGGCCGGTGTGGCAGCCAATACCGGTCCGCTGGATGAACAGCTGTACGAATGCCTGGGTGAAATGAACGTTTTTGACAGGGCGTGCGCACTGTTTTCCCTGTGCCGTTTTCCTGCGGAGGGTGTGCCCGGGGAAAAACTTTCGCCGGCCGTCAAATCTATCGAGAACCTGCAGCAGGCGGACGGCAGTTTTGGTTGGTTCCACGGGCTGCAGCGCTTTTATTTTACCACCCATGCTGTGTTTGCACTTTATACCTGCAACATAAGCGCGGATGCGGTACGGCGAGGACAGCATTATTTACTCAGCAGACTGCCAGTCATAAAACAGGCCGGCTTCCTGGACGGTCTTTTGGAAAGCCTCGTTATGCTCAGGAAAATGGGTGTAGAGATACCAGACGAAAGACGTTACACCGGCTATCTGCGATCGAAAATCAAGGACAATGGAAGCATATGTTTTTTTGACCGACCCGCTTGTCGACCCGATGTACATGCCACCAGCCTGCTGCTGGAATTCCTCCGGGAATTTGGCGAATAGCTTTGTCGGGCGGTACAATCCAATTGTTACCTGAGCGCACACTGGTAGTACAATGTGTACTCAGGTGTCTGCGCTGGAACTTCGAGGCGTCGAGAACAACAATGAGTGCATTTACCATGGCAGCCCGAAAACCAGTTGCGCCCTTATCTGTCAAGTCCGTCAGTGGAACGATGGAAGCGGCATGAAACCCAGACCCGTACTGCTTGCCATATTCGACGGCTTCGGGCTCAATCCCAGCCGCGCGCACAATGCCTGGGCACTGGCACATACACCGCATCTCGATCACTATTTCGCATCCTGGCCGCATACCGCCTTACAGGCCTCGGGCCGCGCGGTCGGCC
>JBDNAP010000223.1:0-3581 GCA_039768325.1 Thiogranum sp. | reverse complement strand
CTGTCGGCGTAATAACCAGGCGCTGCTTACCCTTGGTTTCCTTGCCGAAACCAACCGTACCCGAAATTTCCGCCATGATCGCCGGATCCTTTGGTTTACGCGCTTCGAACAGATCGGCAACACGCGGCAGACCGCCGGTAATATCACGGGTTTTGGATGACTCCTGGGGAATACGGGCAACAATGTCGCCAACAGCCACTTCGGTACCGTCTTCCAGACCGACGATGGCTTCGGCCGGCAAGAAGTAGTGGGCGGCTACATCCGTTCCCGGAATGTTGAGCTCTTCCCCGGACGCGTCCACCAACTGGACCATGGGACGAAGATCCTTGCCGGCAACGCCACGTTGCTTCGGATCGGTGACCACCAGACTGCTCAGCCCGGTGATTTCGTCGGTCTTTTTCTGTACGGTCACACCGTCGACAAAGTCGATGAAGCGCACTTTACCCGCCACTTCGACCACAATCGGGTGGGTGTGCGGATCCCAGTTGGCGACTATCTGACCTCCGCTAACCGCCTGGCCGTCGCCACTGCTGATAACGGCGCCGTAGGGAATCTTGTAACGTTCGCGCTCGCGACCGTGACTGTCGATAACACCGATCTCACCGGAACGCGATACGGCGACCAGGTGACCCTCCTTATTGGCCACGGTCTTGATATTGTGCAACTTCAGAGATCCGCTGTTTTTGATCTGCACATTGTTCACTGTGGCCGCACGACTGGCGGCACCACCGATGTGGAAAGTCCGCATAGTCAGCTGGGTACCCGGCTCACCGATGGATTGCGCCGCCATAACGCCAATGGCTTCACCGATATTGACCCGATGGCCACGCGCGAGGTCACGCCCATAGCAGGTGGCACAGATACCGTAGCGGGTCTGGCAGTTGATCGGTGAACGCACCTTGATTTCATCGATACTGGCCTTTTCGATTTTCTCGACCCATTGCTCATCCAGCAAGGTGCCGGCCGGCACGACCAGCTCGTCGGTACCCGGCGCAAGAGTATCAGCAGCGGTCACCCGGCCCAGCACACGTTCGCTGAGCGATTCAACCACATCGCCACCTTCGACCAATGGCGTCATGGTCATGCCGTTCTCGGTACCGCAATCGAGCTCGGCGACCACCAGATCCTGTGCGATATCGACCAGTCGACGCGTCAGGTAACCGGAGTTAGCCGTCTTCAAGGCGGTATCCGCCAGGCCTTTACGAGCGCCGTGGGTTGAGATGAAGTACTGCAACACGTCCAGCCCTTCACGGAAGTTTGCCGTAATCGGTGTTTCGATAATGGAGCCGTCTGGCTTGGCCATCAGGCCACGCATACCGGCCAGCTGACGAATCTGCGCAGCGGAACCACGGGCTCCGGAATCAGCCATCATGTACACAGAGTTAAACGAATCCTGTTTGACCGTTTCACCCTCAGCGGTGGTCACTTCTTCCTTACCCAGCTTGTCCATCATCGCCTTGGCCACCTGGTCATTGGTGCGCGACCAGATATCAACCACCTTGTTGTAGCGTTCGCCGTTGGTGACCAGACCCGAAGTATACTGGTGCTCGATCTCCTTAACTTCCGTTTCAGCCTCGGCAAGTATTGATGCCTTCTCGCCCGGAATCACCATATCGTTGATACCGAAGGATACCGCCGCACGCGTCGCATAGGAAAAGCCGGTATACATCAATCGGTCGGCAAACACGACCGTCGATTTCAGGCCGACATTGCGGTAGCAGACATTAATGACACTGGAGATTGCCTTTTTGCTCATGCTACGGTCGATATAGTCGAAAGGAAAACCTTCCGGCAGAATCTCGGACAGCAGTGCACGCCCGACGGTGGTATCACGCACCGACGTTTTACGCAAAAGCTCCCCGTCGACCGTCAAGTCACTGTCAGTGATGCGCACCTTGACCTTGGCTTGCAGGTCGGCGAAGCCACCCTGGTAGGCCCGATGCACCTCGGAAACATCTGCGAACTTCATGCCTTCACCTTTGGCATTCACACGCTCGCGGGTCATGTAATACAGGCCCAGCACCACATCCTGGGACGGCACGATGATCGGTTCACCGTTGGCCGGGGACAGGATGTTGTTGGTCGACATCATCAAGGCGCGCGCCTCGAGCTGGGCTTCCAGTGACAGCGGCACGTGAACGGCCATCTGGTCACCGTCGAAGTCGGCATTAAACGCCGCACAAACCAGCGGGTGCAACTGAATCGCCTTACCTTCGATCAATACCGGTTCAAAGGCCTGAATGCCTAGACGGTGTAAGGTCGGTGCACGATTAAGCATCACCGGATGTTCGCGAATGACTTCCTCGAGAATATCCCAGACTTCCCCACCCTCACGCTCTACCAGCTTCTTGGCTGCCTTGATTGTGGTTGCCAGACCACGCAGTTGCAGCTTGCTGAAAATGAACGGCTTAAACAGTTCCAGCGCCATACGCTTGGGCAGTCCGCACTGATGCAGGCGCAACGTCGGCCCCACCACAATAACGGAGCGGCCGGAGTAATCAACACGCTTACCGAGCAGATTCTGGCGGAAGCGACCCTGCTTACCCTTGATCATATCGGCGAGGGATTTCAGCGGACGCTTGTTGGTGCCGGTGATGGCACGACCGCGCCGACCGTTGTCCAGCAGCGCGTCAACCGACTCCTGCAACATGCGTTTTTCATTGCGTACGATGATGTCCGGCGCACTCAGTTCGAGCAGCCGTCGCAAACGATTATTGCGGTTGATGACGCGACGGTACAGATCGTTCAGGTCAGACGTCGCAAAACGCCCGCCATCCAGAGGCACCAGCGGGCGCAACTCCGGGGGCAGAACCGGCAACACGGTCATGACCATCCATTCCGGTTTGTTGCCTGACTCGAGGAAAGACTCGACCAGCTTCAGGCGTTTACCCAGACGTTTCAGTTTGGTCTCGCTCTTGGTGGCACCCATATCTTCGCGCAGCTTGACCACCTCGGCCTTGAGGTCGAGATCGCGCAGCAATTCAAACACGGCTTCGGCACCCATGCGCGCATCGAATTCATCGCCGTTTTCCTCGATTGCCTCCAGGTAGGCTTCTTCCGACAGCAACTGGCCTCGCTCCAGCGTAGTCATACCGGCATCGATAACCACAAAGGCCTCGAAATACAACACGCGCTCTATGTCGCGCAGCGTCATGTCCAGCAACAGACCGATGCGGGAAGGCAGTGATTTCAGGAACCAGATATGTGCCACCGGACTGGCCAGCTCAATATGGCCCATACGTTCACGCCGCACCTTGGAGAGTGTGACTTCAACGCCGCACTTTTCGCAGACCACGCCACGGTGTTTGAGGCGTTTGTACTTGCCGCACAGACATTCATAGTCCTTGACCGGTCCAAATATCTTGGCGCAGAACAAGCCGTCACGTTCAGGCTTGAAGGTGCGATAATTGATGGTCTCGGGCTTCTTTACTTCTCCGTAGGACCAGGAATGAATAAGGTCTGGCGAGGCCAACCCGATGCGGATCGCATCGAAGTCGTCACTGTGACCCTGCGGCTTTAACAGATTCAACAAATCTTTCATGGTGTCTCCTGATAGACCACTAGTCCTGTTCCAGTTCCAG
>JBDNAP010000222.1:0-3185 GCA_039768325.1 Thiogranum sp. | reverse complement strand
TGTCCTTCCCTGGACAGTCAGGAATTGATCGCCGAAATGGCGGAGGTGTACTGGATGGCGGTCTGCCGCGATATCCCGTTTGCAGACTGGGCCAGCCACCCGGACATAGACGCTGCACGCGAGTCTTTGAAGCGGCTGTGGTGGTTTCGTGCTGATCGCACCGACCAGTTGAACGGTGTCACGGATCGACTGCCCACTTCACTGGCGCGCCGAAGGATTTTGAGCGACGATGGTGTCGCACCGGTACCGTTTGCGCAATTGTTCCGCGGAGTGACACTGGGTGAACAACTGGGCCCCTATATCTCACAATTCTTGTTGATTGGTAACAGCGGTATCGCCGGTGCACAGGCGATTACAGATGGCCAGATCGCCTACGGCGCCATCCGTGTGGATCAGCGGGTTCGCATTGCCACTGATGACAACTATATGCAAACCTGGAACGAATGGCTCGATGTCCAAAACGGTGCTGACGTCCGTGGTCGCGAGAACTACGACACGGGCTACCGCTTTATTTGCCGGCCACGGGACATGGCGACCTATGTCCACTACGATGCCCTCTATGAGGCATATCTGAATGCCTGTTTGATCCTGTTGGGCCTGGGCGCACCTTTTGATCCAGGCTTACCGTTCCAGCGTGCGGATTATAGGGACAAGCAACAGGGGTTCGCCCAGTTTGGCGGACCACATATCCTAACCCTGGTCACGGAAGTCGCTACCCGCGCTTTGAAGGCCGTGCGCTACCAGAAGTTCAATGTGCACCGCCGCTTACGACCCGAAACCGTCGGTGGCTGGATGTATCAACGGCGCAATAGCAACAACACAATCAGAGACCGTCTGGCGGTATTGACAAACATGGAGGCTGCCTATGCTGGCAGTTCGCAGGTGGGGGACGCTATCGAAACTGCCAACAACAGTACGCCGAACAACTGGTTGTTACCGATGGCCTTCCCGGAGGGTTCACCGACGCATCCGTCTTATGGGGCCGGACATGCCACTGTTGCGGGAGCCTGCGTCACGATCCTCAAGGCCTGGTTCGATCACGGCTGGGAGTTGAAGTCCGGTGGCACGCGGATCGTATTTGAAGCTGACGCGAATGGTGCGATGCTGAACGATGTCAGCGGCAGTTATCCCGATGACGCTCTCACCATCGGCGGGGAATTGAATAAACTTGCCGCGAACATTTCCATCGGCCGTGATTGGGCTGGGGTGCACTACTACACCGATTATTATGAGTCATGGCGAATGGGTGAACAGATTGCGCTGGGGATATTAGAAGAGCAAAAGCTCTGCTACGGGGAAAACTTCTCGTTGAACGTACCGCTGTTTGATGGCACCACGATACGTATTTAACGAGGCGGCTGCACCTTTGTCATTCTGAGCTCCAGGCGTTGTCGTGCTGAACCCGCACAACAAATGAGCAGCTGAGACTCTTTCTCCTTCGTCTCGCCTCAGGATGACAAGGTGCCCGCAGCCTGATTGCCTGGTGATCCCATGGAGTGTCCAACGATGATTTCATTCCGATAACAAACCGATTGCGGGCGACTCTTCTGAATCGTCAGAAGACTATCGAATTTGACTATGTCTTCCCAGGCAGGTTTTGTGGACACAAAATGATACAGAACAATCGGGCATTGGAAGCTGCCTTTCGGAGAGCTGGCGTTGCCGATGTTTCCTCGCACAATCTGCGAAAGACGTTTGCCACTCGCCTACTGAGTCGAGGTGCTGCCATTACTGATGTGCAGCATCTTCTCGGCCATGCTTCTGTCAACACAACTGAGAAAGCTTACGCGGCATTCGTCAAGAATGAGCGATTTAAGCAGACGATTGATTTGTTGGATGAACCGGTGCCGCCGAAGTTGACGGTTGTGAGGTGATTCGTCGCCGGTCAGAGTTGATTCTGATCAAGATATCGTGACGTCCGTTTGACCATCGGCTTATCGTCTAGGAAACTGGGATTGATCTTTCTATACGGCCTACCAATGCTCGCCAAGATGTTTGAGTTACGGCGTGTAGGCTACCGCTCAATGGGGTATCAAGAAGAAGATGTCGGAACTCTTCTTGAGTAAATCCGGCCCTTGAAAAATCAACACGCCACACGGTGCTTTTCCAGCCAACACTATCCATGCAAACAGTTTTTAAGGAACCCCAAATATTTCTGTCCCCTTTGTACTGTGAACCGCTGAGCGTTTGCGTGGTCGTCGCTTGACAAGTGCTTGCGACAGGGGCATCGTCAGTCTCCAGCGGCGCCGCAGCCAATACGGTGTCGGCTACCCCCCCAATCAGTAGAACCGGAGAGAACTATGTCAAATAGCGGAATCGATCAGGAAGCCGTCATCGCCACGCTCAATAAGATCCTCGAAGCGGAGCTCGCGGGCGTCGTCCGCTACATCCACTACTCGTTCATGGTCCATGGCTACAGCCGTATCCCAATCGTAGGCTGGCTGCGTAGTCAGGCGGACGAGTCGCTGCTGCATGCGCAGGAAGCTGGCGAACTGATCACGGCGCTAAATGGCCATCCGTCGCTCGGCATCGGACAACTGCTCGAAACGGAACGCCATGATATCGGTGACATCATGCGCGAATCGCTGGAGCACGAGCAGGCGGCGCTGGCTCTGTATGGCGACCTCCTGCATCTGGTCGAGGGGCGCGACATAATGCTGGAAGAATATGCGCGAGGACAGATCGCTGCCGAGAGCCGGCACGTCAGCGAAGTCGACAAGATGCTAAGGCCACCAGGCTGACGGGGGGTTCCCACCCCTCCTTGCCGCCCGGCAGGCGGATTAGAATAGAGCCGGAGTTACAGACGTTTCCACGCATAATCTGAGAAAGACATTTGCCACCCGCCTGTTGAGTCGAGGTGCTGCCATCACCGACGTTCAACATCTGCTTGGCCATGCTTCTGTCAAGACCACTGAGAAGGCATATGCTGCATTTGTGAAGAATGAGCGGTTTAAGCAGACGATTGATTTATTGGATGTGCCGGTGATGCCGAAGTTGAAGATTGTTAAGTGATGTGCAAGGCGGATTAGCCAGCCGGCCAGGGCGGTTAAATAGTGGTCTGTCCCCTATTACATTACAATTCGAATCATTCAGCCCTGCGACATGACCGGGCTCAAACTGGAAGAAATTGCGCTGCTACACCTTTCAGAGGGGAGCAAAGACAATGCATCCAGTTGATCAGGCAC
>JBDNAP010000221.1:0-3252 GCA_039768325.1 Thiogranum sp. | reverse complement strand
CTGAAAGCTTCAACCAGAACGACTTCACAGGCGCCGGCGCCGGTATCATCGCGCCTCAGCGAGCTGGTCCAGGACCAGCCGTTTTCCCCTTCGATGCGGACGAGGTAACCTCTGAAACTGACCATATCGCCTTCACCGGCGTCGCGGATGCGTTCATCGATTTCACGATTGCCAGGAATCAGGTGCATGTTTGCACTGTGCGAGCTGATCTCTTTCTTTGGTATCCGGAGTTTATCGGTACGCCAGGAATAGAAGCGCACTGACTGACGGATATCGATGTCTTTCAGTATGTCGTCTTCCGACATGCGCCCCCAGCCCAGAGCGAGATCGACAGGCGACAGGCGTGATTCCGCGCCGGACCGATAATGCCGGCTGGACAGTACCCGTGCTGTAACCTGGAACGATGCCAGGGGCTGGATAGTGAATTCCTGGAAACGGAAACTCAGGTCCTTATGGATCTGCTTCTGTACAGGAACCTGTAAAACGGTTGGCCTGTCGTCTCCGAAAGGAACGGCGTGGGACAGTGGTGACTCCAGCTCGATCCATTTTCCCAGCGACCACTGGTAGTAGCCCAAAGTCATGGCGCCGATGATCAGTATTTTCTTCCACAGGGTCATAGACCGTCATGCCTGTCTCAAAAAGCGGGTTGTACTGCCAAGTGATGTCGGCCGCGGCAGCGCTGGACTTTATGTATTCAGAGACCCATCTCTCTATAGACCCTTTCCGACTAATCCTCGCCAGAACAGGTACGAACAGATTCGCATCACCCATCGGGCGCGCTATACATGAAAAGCCACTGTGAGGGTGAGCGCGGTGGAGGGGTATACGACAGGATGGGCTCGCATCGCCTGGGGGCGATGTTCGGGGCGTTGCCCCGTCTTCGCTTCGCGGTGACGCCAAAAACGCTGTTGCGTTTTGTCGAACGAACAGGTTCTCATCGGCCATCAAGCAAGCCATACAAAGGAAAACCACCGCGAGGGTGGCTTTCCTTTGTATGGCGCGCCCGACAGGATTCGAACCTGTGACCCCCGCCTTCGGAGGGCGGTACTCTATCCAGCTGAGCTACGGGCGCATTCGAGGGGCCTGTAATGATACGGGTTCTGGTGTAAGCCGTCACTACTTGTCCCGGTAAGAGCGTCCCCACGAGGTCTTTTGCAGTGTTCCGATACTTGGAAAGCGTAGGCCATGCACTGCGCGGCAAACTTTGTGGCTAACCGCTTGCTGGTTGACCGCGGGCCGCTACTCGCTGTGCGACGTCCATCACGTGTGTTTTTTTTCTGTGCCAGCCCAACGCGCCGTGATTGTTGGCTAGAGGCCATGTTTGAAGGTTCCTTGTTGCACCCTTATGGGGCGCACGGGCACCGATTGGTGCAAGCGCTGCCGTTGATATGGCAGCGAGAAAAAGTTATCGCTTTGTAAAATAGAGTAATTAATCAGATGCTTGGACTGGCACGACGCTTGCTCCCCAGTAATACTAAATCCTAAAAACGTAATACGAGGAGAGTATTCCCATGTTTATTTCTATTCGTCGTTTGTTGACACCATTAATCGGCGCTTTGCTGTGTAGCGTCAGTGCGCTCGCCAACGCCGAGCCGCTGAAGATCGGCTACAGCGACTGGCCGGGCTGGGTCGCCTGGGAGGTGGGTATAGAGAAAGGCTGGTTCAAGGAGGCCGGCGTTGATGTCCAGTTCGAGTGGTTTGACTACGTTGCCTCCATGGACGCCTTTGCCGCGGGCAAGCTGGATGCAGTGGCCATGACCAACGGCGACACGCTGGTGACCGGTGCAACAGGCGGCAAGGGCGTGATGTACCTGATCAACGATTACAGTAATGGCAATGACATGGTGATTGCCAGGCCCGGTATCGGGTCGGTAAAAGAACTTAAAGGTAAAAAGATTGGTGTTGAAATCGGCTTCGTCAGTCACCTGCTGCTACTCGATGCGTTGAAACAGAACGGCATGAGCGAGACGGATGTTGAACTGGTCAACGTTCCGACCAACGAGACTCCACAGGTGCTGGCGTCCGGACAGGTCGACGCGATTGTGGCCTGGCAACCCAACTCAGGTTCGGCGCTGAGTCTGGTGCCGGGTTCCAAGGCTGTCTTCACCAGTGCCGATCAGCCGGGGCTGATTTATGACGTGCTGGCGGTGACACCGGAAAGCCTGGCCAATCGTCGCGCTGACTGGCTGAAAGTCTTGCAGGTCTGGTACCGGATCGTGGACTTTATCAAGGCGCCGAAAACATTCGACGACGCCGTCAAGATCATGGCTTCGCGCGTTGGCGTACCTACAGAGGAATATAAGACCTTCATCAAGGGTACGAAGATTCTGACACTTGACGAAGCGAAAGCGTTCGCAGGCAAAGCTGATGGCTATGGTTCGCTGTATGGCTCGTCGAAAATAGCCGACGACTTTAATGCCGCCAACAAGGTTTACGACCAGCCTCAGAATATCGATACCTATATCGACCTCTCGCTGATGAAGGAACTTTGAAGCCGGACAACGCCTTGGTGCTTGTCAGCAGGCAATACGGGTAATCATCAGCATGCAGTGGTTCGCAGCACGCAAGCAACTCAGGAAAAAGCCACGACTGGTTCTGGGTGTTATGAGTTTTGTCCTGCCGGTATTGATCTGGTCACTGGTCAGCTATGTACCGTGGCTTTGGCATCCGAAGGTTGAGATTACTGCGCCAGGTGATGTGTCGTATTTTAACAATGGCATGTTGGTGGACAGGGACGTCTTTTTCAAAGAAGAATCGAAAATACGTGAATCGGGGGGTGCGTTGCCCCAGGGCAGGCCGGCCAATCCTATATATCTACCCGCACCGCACCAGGTGGTAAAGGCATTTTATGCAGCATTTACGACCGAACCTAAACGGCGCAATGAAAAGTGGCTGCACGAAAGCCTGTGGAGCAGTATTCAGGTTATATTCTGGGGGTTCCTGATTTCATCGGTATTTGGCGTGCCACTGGGTATTCTGGCCGGAACCTACGACTTTTTCTCCCGTCTCACCGAACCGTTCGTGGAGTTTTTTCGTTATTTGCCGGCGCCTGCATTCGGCGCACTGGCAGTTGCCATCCTAGGCATCTATCAGGCACCTAAAGTCGCGATTATTTTTATCGGTACATTCTTTCAGCAGGTACTGATCATCGCCAATACGACACGAAAACTGGATCCGTCCCTGCTGGAAGCTGCCCAGACACTGGGGGCGAAAAACCTTGCACTACTCTTCAGGGTTGTGGTTCCGGGTATT
>JBDNAP010000002.1:0-3414 GCA_039768325.1 Thiogranum sp. | reverse complement strand
TAAAGCGCCTACTTTTGGTGCCCTGAACGCTGACAGGCCAACTGAACCCGGCATTATCATGTTGAAGGAGTACTAGCGGCTGATGACCATAAAAAACGGGTCCATACAAGCGGGGCATTGTCGCGTCCGGCCCGGCACAGGCCATGTTGTTGCAGATATCGAACCGGGCCCGGACCGCCTCCCCGATTGCAAACAATTGTTATAAATGACTCACAGCTATTGCACGGTCAATCACTGTACATTCTACTTGACAAGCAAGAAGGTTTTCGAAACAACTGCCTGTCAATATCGAGGATTAACAACATGGACAAGATCAACGAACTTGCCGACCCCGATCTGATTCAAACTCTGATTATCCCCTGGGCCATCAAAATCGCTGTCGCGCTGGCGATATTCATCATCGGGCGCTGGATCGCCAAATGGCTGACCGGCGTGGTACGCAAAGTGATGGCAAAATCCAATATGGATGACATACTGATTCAGTTTCTCGGCAACATTGTCTACACCATCCTGCTGCTGGTGGCTGTCATGGCAGCCCTCGATCATCTTGGCATCCAGACCACCTCGCTGCTGGCCGTGTTCGGTGCCGCCGGCCTCGCTATCGGCCTGGCTCTCAAAGACTCGCTGGGCAACTTTTCCTCGGGTGTCATGCTGATTCTGTTCCGCCCCTTCAAGGTGGGAGACTTCATCGAAGCCGGTGGAGAAAGCGGCGTGGTCGAACAAGTCAGGATGTTCGCAACCATCCTCCGCACCGGTGACAATCGCGAAGTGATTATCCCCAACAGCCAGATCTACGGCGGCACGATTGTCAACTACTCGGCCAATGAAACCCGCCGCATCGACCTGGTATTCGGCATTGGTTACGACGATGACATCGCCAAGGCCAAACAGACGCTGGAGAGCATCATGCAGCAGGATGAGCGCATCCTGGCCTATCCCGCGCCGGCCGTCGCGGTGGGAGAACTGGCGGACAGCAGCGTCAACTTCAACGTGCGTCCCTGGGTAAAAACCACCGACTACTGGCAGGTGCGTGCCGATATGCTGGAAAAAGTCAAGCTGGCGTTCGACGCCAACGGCATCAGCATCCCCTACCCGCAACAGTATGTCTATATGCGCAACGTTGCATAAGTCACGACAGCGTATAGAATCAAGCTGTAGCGAACGTCTTATTACGATAGTCATAACAGGTTAATCTTGATGAGAATCGCAATTCTTGAAGATGATCCGGACCAGCAGGAATTGATATGCTGCTGGCTGACGGAATCCGGTCACGAATGTCACGGCTATCAATCCGGTAATACCTGCCGGGATGCCTTGCGTCGCGAGACCTTCGATCTACTGATCGTGGACTGGAACCTGCCTGATACCACCGGTCCCGACGTGGTGGTATGGGTCAGGGAAAACCTGGACTGGAACATACCCGTATTGTTCACCACCAGCAGGGACCGCGAAGAAGATATCGTGCATGCACTGCAAAGCGGCGCCGACGACTACATGACCAAACCGATAAAACGTGGAGAAACCATGGCGCGCATCAGTGCCTTGCTGCGCCGCGCCCTGCCTGACAATGCGGATAACGAGCTTTACAGCTGCCCGCCCTTCAAATTCAATCTGCATAATCAACAGGTGTCGGTCGACGATCAGACCGTTAGTCTTACCAACAAGGAGTTTCAGCTGGCGCTGTTCCTGTTCCGTAACAGCGGCAGACTGCTGTCCCGCAATTATATTCTCGAAAACGTCTGGGGCGTGCGCTCCGAACTCAGTACACGCACGGTCGATACCCACGTCAGCCGCTTACGCAACAAGCTGGGAATACGGCCGGATCGCGGCTGGCGCCTGAACGCGGTCTATCATCACGGCTATCGACTGGAAACTGCAGAGCTGCTGGAAACAGGCTGATCATCGACCATGAGCAGACAAGCCGGGTGACCGTCATCTCAATCGACAAGGCAATACACCGTTCCGCTCACCAGCCGATGCTGCAGTGGCGCGGTATGCTGGCTGCCCTGCTAATGGTTTGCCCGTTGTTTGCATTAACGCCGAATCCGGCACAGGCAGAAACCCAGTACTGGGTATACACGGTAAGGCCCGGCGATAACATCTGGGATCTCACCGAGAAATACTGTGTCAGCGTAAACCACTGGAAACGCATACAGGGAATCAATAATGTGCGCCTTGATCGCCAGATCCCGCCTGGCACAAAATTGCGTTTTCCGCTGGACATACTCAAATACCAGCCGGCGACTGCGCTGGTGGTGCAGGTTCAGGGTACTGCACAGCTGATTCGCAGCGGCAGCAAGACGGCCGTCCCGCTGACGCCAAAAACGTCCCTGCGCAGCGGCGACGGCATCGTCACCGGGCTCGGCGCCAATGTAACCCTGCACTTTGCCGATGGCTCGGAACTGCTGGTGCTGGAGGACTCTGAAGTTGTTCTGGACACACTCAGTGCCTGGGGCACAACGGGTATGGTGGATACGCGGGTCAGATTGCAGGGCGGGCGTGTCGATACGCGGGTAAAACCCGGCCAGGGTCCCGGCAGCCGTTATCAGATTATCACCCCGGCAGCTGTGGCGGCTGTTCGCGGTACGCGCTTCAGGGTTGCCGCCGAAAAACAGCAACCGCTCAGCCGCAGCGAGGTGACCGCAGGCACGGTAAACGTCGGCGACACCGCGAGCAGCCAGGATATTCCTGCCGGCTTCGGCCTGGTGTCGGAAAGTGGCAAGCCGCCCCAACCACCGAAGCAACTGTTGCCGCCCCCTGACGTCTCCGCAATCCCCGGGCTGTTCAGAAGCCTGCCACTGCAGTTCGGCTGGGCGTCATTGCCAGGCGCACAGGGCTACCGTTTGCAGATCGCGCCGGACCAGAAATTCGAGACACTCGTCGTCGACAAGTCAGCCGGGCAGCCCGGCATGGAGTGGGCGGATCTGCCGGATGGCGACTATGCATTCCGGCTACGTGGTATCGATGAAGTCGGCCTGGAAGGTCTGGATGGTGTCGGGGTGTTCGAGGTCGATGCCAGACCCTACGCCCCGCTGCCCACGGGCATGAGCGGGGGTATATTGGTTCGCGAATCGACACCGGACTTCAGCTGGCAAGCGGTCGAGGGCGTGCAAAGTTACCGCTTCGAGCTCGCGCGCGATGCCGCGTTTAAGCAAATGATAAGCCGCCGACAGACCGACAGCACCGGCATCGGCCTGACGGAGGCGCTGCAGCCCGGTGGCTATTACTGGCGTGTCGCCAGCGTTGACCCTGAAGGCGCCCAGGGGCCTTTCAGCCAGCCACAACATTTCACTTTCCGTCCGCCGCTTGCGGCCCCTGCGTCTGTCGAGACGCCGGAGGTGAAAGACGCAACGCTGGTGTTCACCTGGCAGGCGGTCGAACATGCCACCGCCTACCGTCTACAGCTTGCCGAAG
>JBDNAP010000220.1:0-3041 GCA_039768325.1 Thiogranum sp. | reverse complement strand
CGCGCTCGTCTATGGTTATCAGCGAATCGACTACAGACTCCAGGATGGTTCTTTGCTTGATTTCGCTTTCCAGTTGATTGTTGATGGCACGTTCCAGATCAGTGGTTCGTTGCTGGACGCGTTCTTCCAGTTTTTCGTTGAGTTCATTGATCTCTTTTTCCGTTTGCCGCCGTTCGCTGATGTTGGCGTGGGTGCCTACCAGTCGTGTCGCCTTGTTGCTATCGTCCCTGACTGCGAAAGCGCGTGAAAGGATATCGATCCAGTGTCCTTGCTTATGACGCATGCGAAATTCAACTTCGTATTTATCTCGTATGCCACCGATGAACTCTTCCAGAAGCAGTGACAGTGATTCCAGATCTTGCGGATGTACGAGTTCCAGCCAGGTTTCCGGCCGGTTTTCCAGTTCACCTTCTTCATAACCCAGCATCGATATCCAGCGCGGTGAAAAGAATATTTCGTTGCTGGCCAATTTCCAGTCCCACAGGCCGTCATTGGCCCCCTGCATGGCTAGCGAAAACCGTTCCTCGCTCTCTTTGAGGGATATCTCGCGTGATGTGATTGAGTTGATCATGCTATTGAACGAAGCGGTCAGCTCAGCAACTTCATCGTCACCCTTGGGAATGAGACTGGTCTTGTTGTTACCGTCACGGATCGACTTAACCGTGCTGCTCAATGTTGTGATCGGATGGGTTACCTTTTTCGACAGTAACCATGACACAAAAACGACCAAAAGAAGGGCGAGGCCGAGTATGACTGCCAGCATCCACTGCAGGTTGATTATCGGCGCTATCATCTGCTTCTTCGGGACAACCAGGCCAATAGAGTAAGAGGCCGCGTCTACCGGAGCATATGCTAGGTAGAGTTCTTCCCCCGTCTGTGGATCCGTGAACAGCGTGTGTCCTTTCTGGCCGGCAATCATCCGGCTGCCGGCAGCGGCTAGTTCTTCAATAGGCTCCTCGGTGATTTTCCTGACAGACGCGACTTTTTCTCCAATTTCGTTCCATACCGGTTGGCCCTGAGCATCTATTTCCAGGTGAACGACATAAGAAGGGTCCCAGTGATACCAGTAGACGCCGTTTGAGGTAACAAGAAAGAAGCGGGAATCCCAGTTGCGGTGCTTTATGATGTCGTTGAATATAGTATGGATCTGTTTTTCAAAATTACTCCAGGGTAGGGCGCCACCAATCATCCCCACTATATCCCCGTCAGAAGGTATGCTGGCGGCAACGACTATTTGTTTGGCGCCGGTGGTATAAGAAATCATCGGATCGGAAACATAGACTCTTTGCTGATTTTGCTCGTTGTCACCAACAGTCATTTTCCAGTAATCGCGTTTGGCAATGGTTTTCGGTATTGCATTGGGGTCCGTATCGTCAAAGCTGCGCAGGCCGCCTAGCGATGGGTTGCCTCCGGCTGTATTGTAAAAACTACCGTTTTCGGTACCCAGGATGAATTTTTCGTAGGTACCACCGTGCCGGCTCAACTCATCATTCAGCAAGGGGCGGATGGACTGAAAGTCCATAGTCCTGAGCAAGGGGGAATGCGCGTAGGCGTTGATTTCAGATTTGCGAGCGCTGAAGAAACCGGACAGCTCCTTTGCGCCTGCCTCCAGGTAACCCTGTACGATATCGATAGTCAGTGCGTGGGTCTGATTGCTGCTCTGCCAGAGCGCCACGGACATCGCCAGGACCAATGGAATACTGGCGACTATCAACATGTAACTGGTGAACTTTTGGTGTAGCTTCATATTCTGGAGGCTTCCCTATACTCCATTGAAGCTATCGGCTTACCAGTGGGTTTTATTTAGTTCCCATGCAGGGCGACTGGTAATTTGGGGCGCCGGCCTAAGCGGTGGTGTGCGCTACCCGGCTGGAAATGGCAACTGCTTGGAGACTGCACCGGTGGCCGCCAGGGGTCTGAGCGTTTCCAGCGTCATGACAGGCAAGCGATTGCGATAAGCAACAGCACATGGATCTATTCTTATCGGTCTGAAGCTGTTCAGTGGCTGTGGATAAATAGCAGTGTTCGTATGACCGTTTTGATATCGAATGTTGTTCGAGCCAGTAACCGTGAACTACAGGCGTCTGCCGAAAGTATGCATCCCGCCGGCAGTTTTGTCCTGGATCCGTTTGAACGGAGACTTCCTACCCTGCTCGGGTTTTCAGTCGTACTTGGCCGAACCCTGAAATTAGAGAGCTGATTTGCCAATGAGATCATGTCTGCACCCCGACATAATTTTAAATCGCACACTGACGTTCTAAGATCTATATTGTTTTTCTGATAATTCCGGGGCTTTAAGACAGAATGTCACAGTTATTTAATTGCATTTGATCCAGAGGTGCTTCGCGTACCGTTCGGAGGAATCTCCGACTTTGGTTACTACCTCATACCCTCTGTTTCCGCAGATATCTCCCGCCATAACATAACAGGTATTCCAGGATCTTGATCCGAAGTCACTGCACTTTATGTCATAACCGACCTCACCACTTTTCAGGTGGATTTGCCTGTAGTTGGTGCAGCCGCCCAATAACACAGCGCACAATGCAAAACAGAATGATATTCTCATGAACAGCCGTACTCTCCTCTCAGTGCACGGTAACAAGAATATGAGATTCAGCACCCTAATGCCAGTTGCGGTTACCGGTTGTCGAGCTGCCGACCAAAGAAAGGGCTCATTTCGCGCAGTTTCTTTACCGAAAACGTGCCAGGCCCGAAATCTATGTCGTTGAATCAGGTCCGTGACTCGGCCTGTTCCCTATGGGCGGATTCACACCCGCCTGATTGACGGGCTGCCAGCAGATAACATTGATCTGTAGGCTTTGACCGATTCCGACGGTTAGGCAGTATTGGAAGCGGTGGGTCGCCGAAACGGGCATAAATGGGCCCAAACTCAAGGTTCCGCATCTCGGTTTGCATGACCGCTTGAGATCGAAGACATTAACCAACGCGTAACAAGCAGCTTCTGCTGCCATTCGCGGACGTTGCACTGGAATAAGTATGATACTTTTACAAAGGCCCCGGGATTCATCGCTGACTTACGT
>JBDNAP010000219.1:0-23428 GCA_039768325.1 Thiogranum sp. | reverse complement strand
CGTTACACGACCTGGGCAATGATGTACGCCTGATCCTGCCTGCCTATCCAGAGGTCAAGGAGCGGGCCGGCACGCTGAAAGCTGTGGCCAGCCTGACACTCAGCGGAGCCTCTGAGCCCGTGGAGATCCTCCATGGCCAACTGCCCGGTAGCGAGGTTGGCTTGTATCTGGTCGACTCAGCAGAGTATTTCCGACGTCCGGGGAACCCCTACCTGCGGGAAGACGGCCGCGACTGGCCGGACAATGCGCAGCGCTTTGCGCTGTTTGCCCGCGCCATTGTTGCACTGGCGCTCGGCCAGGCAGACAGCGGCTGGAAACCCGAACTGGTGCACTGTAATGACTGGCAGACCGGCCTGGTACCCGCTTTACTGTCACAACATGAGCCGCGTCCGGCAACCCTGTTCAGCATTCACAATCTGTCTTATCAGGGACTGTTCCCCGCCGCCACTTTCACCGCTCTCGGACTCCCGGATACCCTGTGGTCCATAGACGGGCTGGAATTTAACAACATGCTGTGCTTCCTGAAAGGTGGCATCGCCACGGCTGACTGGGTGACAACGGTCAGCCCAAGCTATGCAAAGGAAATCTGCACCAGCGAATTCGGTTACGGGCTGGAAGGCTTGCTCCAGTACCGGTCAGCCAATCTGACGGGCATTCTGAACGGTATGGACAAGCACACCTGGAACCCTGCCTCCGACCCCCATATTGAACGCGGCTACGATGTACATTCCCTGCAGCACAAGATTGTCAACAAATTCTCTCTGCAACGCGAACAGGGCCTGCCGGTAGGCTCGCAGCCCCTGCTGCTCGGTCACATCGGCCGGCTGGTGGAGCAAAAAGGCGCCGATCTGATTCTCGACAGTCTCGACACACTGTTTCGACACCCCATTCAGATGGTCATTCTCGGTAGCGGTGACCATAAACTGGAAAAACGGCTGATGGATGCCGCTGATCGCTATCCGGAACAGCTTGCGATACACATCGGCTACGACGAGCAGTTGGCTCACCGCATCGAAGCCGGTGCCGATTGCCTGTTGATACCCTCCCGCTATGAACCCTGTGGGCTCAACCAGATGTACAGTATGGCTTACGGCACGATACCGATTGCGCACCGTACCGGCGGGCTGGCGGACAGCATTGTTGATCTGGATGAGCAAAGCCGGCGCGATTACTCAGCGACCGGTTTTATCTTTGATGAAGACAGCCCGGATGCCATCCAGAAAGCGACTCTGCGTGCCTTGGCACATTTCCAGACTCACAGGATCGACTGGTGGAAACTGGTGATCACCGGCATGAAAAAAGACTTTTCATGGTCAAAGAGCGCCGCACAGTATTTCGAACTTTACCATCGCATCTGCAAGAACACGCCGACTCAGGCGTCCATAGCCGCTGATAGCGAACACCCGTCCACGCCCTCACAGGTGGTTACTGCATAAGCTCCCGAACGGCTAACGCGGATCCCCGGGCGCGACAGTAAGTAGAACCGGTCGGGGTCTGGGGAAGTCTTCTCAAGACTCGCAGTGAATACATCCCTGTATGCTCGATGGCCGCGTCCATGCGGCCAACGGTCTTGAGAAGACTTCCCCAAACCCCTGATAGCCACTGACTTGGGTGATCTTTTCAGCCAATCCGACGGCTAAGGTGGGCTGTTTTCAGGGACGTCGACAGCATGGATGCTGTCGTCAAGCTTACAGGGATGTATTCACAAGGTGAATTGCGCAGCAAGAGAAGGCCCCCTGGGGGGAGGGTCCTCTGGAGGAGGGTGCCCTGGGGCACAGCGATCCCTGAAAACAGTACACCTCGGCAGACGGATTCTCCTTAAACCGCCTAGGTCAAACACTCTGTCGGGGGAAGCCCCCAATCAATAATCAGGCCCTGGATATAAATTCCCGTGTCTCGGTATTGACCTTTATTTTCTCACCCGGGGTCAGATATTCCGGCACCTGAACCACCAGGCCGGTACTGAGTGTCGCGGGTTTGGTCCGCGCCGATGAGGAAGCCGCTTTCATACCGGGTGCACAGTCCTCGATTTCCAGCGTCACCGTCGAGGGCACCTCGATACCCAGTAAAACACCATCGGTAATAATAGCGGTGATACCCTCAAGACCGTCGCTCATAAACGGCAATTCATCCTCCACGGCGGAATCGGCCAGCGTATACTGCTCATAACTTTCCCCATCCATAAAGGTACAACCGTCTGCATCCCGATACAGCAACTGCACCAGGCGACGTGATATATCGATAGTCGTGATCACTTCCTCACCCTTGAAACTGCGTTCAAACTTCTGTCCCGAGGAAACATCCTGCCCCCTGACTTTATACAGTGTATTGCCGCTGCGTGACGAAGGCGCCTGAACCTGCATCTGTTTCACGACAATATTCTGCCCCCCCGCCTGGAAAACCATGCCTTTCTTGAGATCATTTGCTTTCATTGTTTACCCATGTTTCAACTTGTGTATTGGATAGAGACTATCACAGTGTATTGAATTACGGAGGCTGATGCCTGCTAAGCAACGCGCCCATTACCGACTATGGGTACGCAAATCTGCCGACATACGCTTGCGAGCCCGCCGGCCGCCCTCGACGGGGACCCGGGGACATGCTGGAGTCTAACAACAAACATTTTCCTGTTTACACACTTTGCACTACCATAGCGCCCCGTTCAGACAGCAGAGATAATAGCGTGCAGGAATTCATACCCGGTCAACGCTGGATCAGCAGCGCCGAGTTACAGTTAGGGCTGGGCACGGTGATGAGTGTTGAACATCGTATCGTTACCCTGCTCTTCCTTGCCAGTGGTGAAACCCGTAGCTACGCCAAACAGACGGCTCCGCTGAGCCGTGTGGTATTTGCACCCGGCGATACGGTACTCAGCCACGACGGGCTCGGAATTTTCGTCGAATCGGTGACAGAACAGGACGGCCTGCTCAACTATACTGGGACAGATGAACAGGGCAACCGGGTGGAACTTGCTGAAAGCCAGCTGAATCATTTCATCCAGCTGAATCGCCCTACCGAACGCCTGTTCAGTGGACAGATCGATAAAGACCCCTTGTTCGAACTCCGCTACCAGTCCTTGCAGCACCTCAACCGGCTTGCCCATTCCGATTTGTATGGATTGATTGGCTGCCGCACCAGTCTGATTCCCCATCAGTTGTACATCGCCCATGAGGTCGCGAACCGTTACGCCCCGCGGGTGCTGCTGGCCGATGAGGTCGGTCTGGGAAAAACCATCGAAGCCGGTCTGATTATTCATCATCAATTGTTGACCGAGCGTGCCGGCAGGGTGCTGATTGTGGTGCCCGAGAGCCTGGTTCATCAGTGGCTGGTGGAAATGCTGCGACGCTTCAACCTGTTTTATAGCATTTTTGACGAACGACGCTGCCAGGCGATCGACACAGACAGTGAGCAGGAAAATCCGTTTCACAGCGAACAGCTGGTGCTCTGCAGCCTGGAATTCCTCAGCAGGGATAGCGAACGTTTTCAACAAGCGCTCAACGGCGAGTGGGACTTGCTGGTGGTCGATGAAGCCCATCACCTGCAGTGGTCGCCACAGCAGGCCAGTCCGGAATATCAGCTTGTTGAAGAGCTTGCCGCAAAAACCAAAGGTGTTTTATTGCTTACAGCAACACCGGAGCAACTGGGTAAAGCCAGCCATTTCGCCCGCCTTCGCCTGCTCGACCCCGACCGCTTCCCCGATTTCGACAGCTTTGCAGAGGAGGAAAATCGCTACGAACCCATAGCCCGGATGGTTGAAACCCTGTTGAGTGATGTACCGGCCGATGCCGCGACCCTTCACCGCCTGGCCGAAACCATACAGGAAGGTGACAATCAGCAATTACTCGACACGCTGCAGAGTACGGCGCATGACGATGCCGAAAACGCGCGGGCCCGGCAGGAACTGGTTGAACACCTGCTCGACCGACACGGTACCGGTCGCGTCTTGTTCCGCAATACGCGCGCAGCCATCAAGGGTTTTCCACAACGACAGCTCAATGCCAACGCCCTGCCGTTACCCGACCCCTATGCCCGCTGCCTTGCCGCCGTTCGTTCCAACGAGACGGCGGACCTGCAACAACTGCTGTCCCCGGAATTGCTGTATCAGGCAACCGCCGCAGCGGGTGAAACACACTGGACTGAATTTGACCCCAGAGTCAGCTGGCTGAACAGCAAGCTGCAGGCGCTGAAGCCGCATAAGGTACTGGTCATCACCGCCAGCGCCCGGACCGCGCTGAATCTTGCCGAGGCGCTCCGCACTCAGGCCGGCATTCACAGCGCGGTGTTTCACGAAGGGCTGAGTCTGATCGAACGTGACCGTGCCGCCGCTTTTTTTGCCGATCAGGAAAACGGCACGCAAGTCCTGGTGTGCTCGGAAATTGGTAGTGAAGGCCGTAATTTCCAGTTTGCACACCAGATGGTCCTGTTTGACCTGCCGCTCAATCCCGACCTTCTGGAACAACGCATCGGGCGGCTGGACCGCATCGGCCAAACGCAAACCATCAAGATCCACGTACCGTACCTGGAGAACAGCGCACAGGAGACCTTGTTTCACTGGTACCAGGAGGGATTGGCTGCTTTTCAACAGACCTGCCCGGCGGGACATACAGTGTACGTACAACTGGAGGCGGCCTTGACCGATGCGCTGTTCCGGCCTGGCGGCAATATCAGCAATCTTATACGCAGCGCCCGGACACTCCATCATGATCTCAATGAGGCTTTGCATCGCGGTCGCGATCGTCTGCTGGAATACAATTCCTGCCGGCCGCATATTGCCGACAGCCTCAAACAACGCGCAGTGGCGACGGATGAGACCTCCAGCCTGCCAGCCTATATGGAAGCTGTTTTCGACGCCTTTGGCGTGCACAGTGAAGAGCACAGCGAAGCCTGCCACATCATTCGCCCGGGCGATCATATGCTGGGCCATTTTCCCGGCCTGGCCGATGACGGCATGACCATAACCTATTGCAGGAATACCGCGCTGTCGTTTGAAGACGCGCAGTTTATCAGCTGGGAACACCCGCTGGTCACGGGTGCCATAGACCTGGTACTGGGCAACGAACTGGGCAACACTGCAGTCACCACCATCAGATATCGGGGTTCAAACCCCGGCACCCTGCTGCTGGAATGCCTGTACCTGCTCGACAGCACATCCAGCAACGCGCTGCAAAGCAGTCGTTATCTGCCCCCCACGACCATTCGGGTGGTGTTGGACGAATACGGCAACAGTCATGAAACAGACCTGAGCCATAGCCTTATTCAGCATTCCCGCGCTCCGGTAACTGCAGACACTGCCAATAAAATCATACGCGCAAAAGAACAGACACTGAGATCGCTCGTCGTCCAGTGCGAAGAAACGGCCCGGGCGCGTGCTCCCGACATACTGGCATCCGCCCACCGGCGATCAAATCAGACACTGAACCGGGAAATCAACCGGCTCAAAGCACTGCGGCGGATAAACCTCAATGTCCGGGGGGAGGAGATCGCATTTTTTGAACAACAACAGGAAATGCTGAGCCGGGCATTTCAGTCAGCCAGCCTGCGCCTGGACGCGGTGAGGGTGATGGTTGCAACCTGAGGTGGATCAGGACGGGGATTTGCACCCACAAAAAACGAAGATTTCGGTGTTTTTTTTCAATTTTGGTATATACTGATCATCACTAGCCGGTTGAATGGGCAAAAACTTTCTATCACTACCACGACTGGCTAGATAAAAATTGGTTGCACGTTCTATTAGGTCTACTCAGAAGCTCCAAGCGGTAACTCCTGTACATTACCTTTAATGATCGGCAATTGAATTAAGTGTTATTAATTTATTACTAGAGGTTTTTACACTATGGTTACAGGTACCGTTAAATGGTTTAACGAATCCAAAGGTTTTGGTTTTATTGCTCCTTCCGATGGCAGTGCCGATGTGTTTGTACATTTTTCGGCTATTCAAGGCGACGGGTTTAAAACGCTGGTTGAAGGCCAGACGGTAGAATTCGAGGTCGAGCAGGGACCGAAAGGGCTGCAGGCTGCCAAAGTCATGCCGCAATAAGCGGTTTCCCAGGTAGCGCGATTACAAAGAACCCCGCAGTCTGCGGGGTTCTTTGTTTGCAACAGAATCATACCGCTGAAGTTTTTCAACAACCTGCTAGCGGCGGCCACGCCAGATCGATACCAGCACCCAGACACCCCCCAGCGTCGCCATTGCGAAGCCGAAGCTGGCGAGTATGGTCATACCCAGATATTCGGTACCCCCGCTGACCGACATCATAATCGAAGTTCCGATGATAAATGCGGCGGTGATCATACCGATGGTAAGACGGCTGACGGCACGATCCAGGCGTTCACCGAATCGTTCCAACTCGGCAATATCAATATGGACCCGCAGCGCAGCACCACGCCGCGCGGCCCGCAACAGACGACGGAAATCCTTGGGCAGGCCGACCAGCAGGTCCCGGTTTTTTTTCATCTTTTCCGGAACAGCCACAGACACTCTCCAGCGTCTGCCACACAGGCTTGTTCATAAATGCTGAATCGAGATCCGGCTGTTGTCCTTCAGACATGCTCACCCCCCGTTTCCGCCGACGGTCACTCGTGCAAACAGGCCACCTTGTGCCTGTACTGTATTTTCAGGCACGCCGCCTCTGACAGCTGATGGCGGACCACCCAACCACACACTGTATGCAAAGCATAGACCCAATATTCCCAACTGTGAATGCGCTTGCCGTGTGGAGCTGATAAAGCGCGGACAGTGATAGAATGTCGGCCGATCCCATTCGCCACCCACCTGCCAATGCTTAGAATCTCCAATCAACTCAGTATCCCTGACAACGAGATCGAGATCAGTGCCATTCGTGCCCAGGGCGCGGGAGGCCAGAACGTCAATAAAGTCTCATCCGCGATACACCTGCGCTTTGATATCAGCGCCTCATCCCTGCCGGCATTCTACAAGCAGCGATTATTATCACTTCAGGATCAACGCATTAACAAAGAGGGTGTGATCGTAATCAAGGCCCGGCAATACCGTAACCAGGAGAAAAACAAGCAGGAAGCACTGACCCGGCTGAAAGAACTGATTTGCAGTGCCGCAGTCAGCCGTAAGAAGCGTGTAGCCACCAAACCAAGCCGCAGCTCGCAGCAAAGGCGCCTCGACCGCAAAAGTAAACAGGGTCGTAACAAGGCGTTGCGCCGTAAAGTATTTGACTGATAGCCCGCTGCACCACCCAGCCTGCCCGGACCAGCCGCCGCCGGTATTCCTTTTTAACGTATAAGCGGTTCACGCCCTGAACAGACACCCTTGACTTTCAGGGTTAACCATTGCTTCTCGTTCTAACGGAATCTATTCTCTGATCTGGACTTTGCCTGTTTCAACTGGAGAACAATATGAGTGACACCCTCATGATTTTACCCGCCAGGGATTGCACGACCATCCGCCTTGTGCGTGTACCGGATGAATTCGAAAAACACGAGGCATTCCGTCACGTAACCGGCCTCGTCGCCAGCATTGAAGAAGACAAGCCCGACTATCAATGGGAAGATATCGCCGCGCTGCTGGAAGACCACGGGTTCGAGCCCGTTGACTTTATCCTTGGGCCTGCACTGGATTGAGTTTTGACAGATCGCCGCTACCGGGCAGACCACTACCGGTATCTGTTCGTTTATTGACAGCATGAAGCGGAACAAGCATTCTAGAATCAAAACAGCGTGAACCAGATTACCGAGCGACTGATTCCAAATCAGGCAATGCAGCTGACAAACCCCTGTCATCTGCAAATCAAATCGACCAGGAGGCACTCGATATGGCGAAGATCCGTTTTCAGATTGCACCAGATGTTGAATTCAAGATGGACCTTGAGGTCGAAGGCATCGCGGCAGAAAGCCGTGATTATGATGTCCAGCAACACAAGGCAGAGGTCTACCAGGAATTCGAACGCCGCCTGAAAAAGGCATTCCCCGAAGGCATCCACATTGACAGCTTCGACTTCGGCTTGAGTCAGGAGCGCAATGATTAAGCGGCCAGATCGCAAATAGAGCGGCGTCGGAGCGCATATTCCCAATGCCTTCCCGCCGCGTACAATTTGTACTCGACAATCCGTGGCGGTTTGCAGGATTGGTCATTTCCGGCTTTCGGGCCAACCAGGGGCTGCTGCTGGCCGGCGCGGTCGCCTATTACACACTGTTGTCCATGGTCCCGATGTTCGCGCTTATCCTGGTGCTGCTCTCGCAAATCCAGGAATCCCGCGAACTGCTCGATACGCTGCACGATTACCTGGTATTGATCGCTCCCGGGCAGGTCGATGCCCTGATTAACCAGATCAGTCTGTTCATGGAAAACTGGAAAGTAGTCGGTGTGGTGGGACTGCTGATCCTGTTGTTCTTCAGTTCGCTGGCATTCACCGTACTGGAAAATGCCATGTCGGTCATTTTCTTTCACCGTGTGGCAATCAAGCGCCGGCACTTTCTGATGTCGGCGATCATCCCCTATTTTTTTATACTGTTGCTGGCTGCCGGCCTGCTGCTGGTCAGTACTGTCAGTGGCAGCCTGCACGCACTGGATGCCAGCTCCATAACCTTGATGGGGCACGTCTGGTCACTCAGCGGTGCAGAAAAGTCGCTGGTTTATCTGCTGGGCCTTGTCGGTGAGACCCTGTTGCTCACCTCGCTCTACCTGGTCATGCCGGTCGGCCGCCTGCAGCTGCGGCATGCGCTGATCGGTGGAGTCACGGCGGTCGTGCTGTGGGAGATCACCCGTCAGTTTCTGGTCTGGTATTTCTCCACCCTGTCGCTGGTGAATGTGGTGTATGGCACTTTTGCAACTGCAATCATCATCCTCATCACCCTGGAAGCGGCGGCGACAATACTGCTCATCGGTGCACAGGTGATCGCCGAATACGAGCGTATCGGCACCGCACCCAGCGCTCCCCACGGGCTGCAGACCTGACAAGTTGAATCGCCGTCAGACACTCGTTACAACGGCTCCACCTGATAACTCACCCACAAGTGATGTTCATCGCCCGGCGCAATGGTCACCAGGTCATCAGCAGCGTTGGTGCTTTCGACGCACACCATATTCAGATAGCCACTCTCACCCATGTCCCCCATTCTTTCCGCCTTTTCTATCCAGGGGTTCCAGACCACCGTCGACCGGCTGCCCCGCTTGCCGATGCGGATTCGCCGCAGCATCCCCGGATCCTTGATCAGGCAAGCGGCGCCCGAATCCAGATAGATACGGTCAGTCTCTGCATTAAACGTCACCGGCCCGACCTGTCGTTTGCGCTTGTCACCATCCAGTTTATCGATATACGGACAGCCATCGAGACCTTCGACCGCAATCTGGCGGATGTCACTGACCACGAAGTAGGTATGTAGCGCATCGCCAATGGTGATGGAGTCAGTACCCGTGTTGCGGGTTATCAGATCCAGTATCAGTGTGGAGCCAACCGTTATACCAAGCTCGAGCTCCGATGTGTGCGGCCAGAACTTGTCCGTGGCATCAGTTCTCATAACACAACAGGCAATAAACGTGGCACCGTCATCGAGCGCTTTCGTTTCACAGACCTGCCACAGAGCGGTACGTGCAAAGCCGTGTGCGGGAAAGGATGGCTGTGTTGCATGCGGTCCGAACCACGGCCAGCATACCGGCACCCCGCCACGGATCGACTGACCGGCCTCGAACCTGGCATCCCGGGATAGCCAGATCACGGGTTGTGCACCACGCGGAGTCCAGCTCAACAGATGCGCGCCCTGCAGGGCAACAGTCGCCACCGCCAGGCTGTTGTTTATTTCAACGACTGCAAGCCCTCCGGGACCCTCACTGAAAACCAGCTGATCATGAATCCCAAAACGCTCATTTAACACGGCAAGTTCGGTCATATTCGTGGTGCTCTAGTAAGTTAGCGGACGTAAGCTTGCGGGACCGTCGGCCGCATGGACGCGGCCGTCGAGCGTAGAGGGATGTATTCACAGCTCGTTCCGCAAGCTTATTTCCGCTAACTTACCTACTCAATAGTATGCCTTAAGCAGCCAGCAGGCTGACAATCTCATTGATCTCCTGCCGGGCTTCCTCGATCAGCTTGATCGGGTCGACTTCTTCCAGATGGAGGCGCCTGAAAGCCGGCAGTGTGCTCAGAGGTGGGGCATGGATAGGCTTACCGCCCAGCATGACACAATGAAGCTGGGCCACTTGTACGATGTCACAAGAGTCCGATACATCCGCCTCCCGCTCCCAGTTTTCGGCCTCCCGGGCTGCAGTCACAAATTCAGCCTCAAATCCCCATTGTTCCAGCAGCATGGCGCCTATGGTCTTACCCAGCTCATCGATCACCTGTTCCACAAGTTCCGCATCCTGATTCAGATCTTTGCGACGATCCGCCTGGATCAACAGGGGCAACACACCAATATCATGTATGAGGCCGGCAAGAAACGCGCGCTCCGCATCATGTCCCGGCAAGCGTGTCGCCAATGCATGAGCAATCGCCCCGACCCGAATACTGTGCTGGTAATAGGCCCTCATCCTCTGCTGGAGCATCGGACTTTGCGGGACATACAGATTTCTCAACACGACCGACATGACGATGGCCCGGGTGGCCAGCAACCCGATCCGCGCAATAGCGTTTTGCACCGACTCCACCTGACTCACGCCGGCATACATTGCACTGTTGGCTACCTGGACAATGCGGGCTGCGATGACGGGATCGGCCTGCACCAGGATAGCGATCTGCCGGAAATCCACATCCCGGTTCTGTAGTGCATGACTGATTTTCAGGGCCACCTCAGGCATGCTGGGCAGGTCGACTTCCTGGTGATAAAAAGCCTGGCGGATCTCCTCCACCAGGTCTGTCTGCTGATCCGTCGAACTGTACTCTTCGACGTCGATGCCGCCGCCTTGTTTTGGTCGTAGGGTTGAAGCATAACGCCCAAAAGTGGCTTCATCGAGTGTCAGCAAGCGGGCCGCATTGACACAGCGTGCTTCCAATCCCTCGGTATGAATACGAAATACCGGCAATAGTGCACGATCAGTCCCTGCCTTAATGGATTGTATGGTCCTGCCATCTGCCATCAGTTCCACCTCACCTTCCGTCAGATACACATGACGGTCGAGGCATCTCCCGGCTTGCAGCGTCTGCCCTTTTCGCAGCTTTTCAAACTTCGCATCCCGTGCCAGATCGAGCAAGGCCACGTCACCCAGGTCATCCAGGTCACGCAACCGCAACAGCACTTTCAACACGCCCATCAAATCGGGAGATACATTCATGACCCACCTCGGAATCACACCACGCCGTCAGCAGCCGGCCAGTCACAGGAGACTATAGAGAATAATAGCCGTAAAGACACATTTTTCGCCTTTTCTTGCAGCGGTCGCTTGCTTTAAGATCGACACTTTCCTGTCCGGCATTCATCCACCATGACAAGACTTTTTTCGTTGCTTGTTTTTCTGACTATTATAATCGCAGCGTTTCTCTACCTGAAACCGGCCAGTGACTATTCCTCACAAACCATCAAGGGACTGCCATGGCAGATTGAACTGCTGCCGGATGGTAACAGCAAGGTATTTGGAATCACACTTGGTAAAAGCACGCTGGGTGAGGCGCATGATCTACTCGGCGATGACATGGAGCTGGCAATCATCGTCGTTGCGGCTGATGACAGTGGCCTGGAAATGTATTACAGCCGCTATACAGCCGGTGTTTTTTCCGGAAAACTTGTTCTTGCCGCAGATGTCCTGAACGACACGCTGGAGCAGTTGCTTGACCGCGCAGTAAGGGCTGAGTACATGGAAAGCGGCGCCCGAAAATTCCACTTGCACCCCGATGACCTGCCGCTTGCGTATCAGGCAGCCGTTAAAAGTATTACTTTCATTCCCGGCATTGCTTTAGACGAAAAAACCGCGCTCAAACACTTCGGCAAGCCTGCCGAAACCATCCCCCGCGGTGATCAGCTAGTCCATTTACTCTACCCGGACAGGGGACTCGATCTCATTATCAATAAGGACGGCAAGGACGTCCTGCAGTACGTGGCACCGCGTGAGTTTGCCGAATTACGCGATCCGTTGCGGTGAGCAGGTCAATGTTGCGGGGTTCTCTGTGCCGCCTCCATTTGCTCAGACAGTTCCAGCCATTCCATTTCCCTGCTCTCACACTGATTATCGATTTCCACCTTCTCTAATAACAACGCTTTCAGTTGATCCCTGTTTTCCTCGCTATACAGACCGGGCTCAGCCAGACTGCGATCCAGTTCACTCTGCCTGGTGTGCAGTTTTTCCAGCGCGGTTTCGGCCGCGCTTAGCTTGTTACGCAACGGCTGCAGCTGTTTGCGCTGTTGCGCCTGAGAACGCTTTTTTTCCTTTCTGGCGGCGGCACTGTTTGTCGCGCCGCCTTTCTTCTCAGCCACCTTGTCCCGTTTGCTCTGTTCCGCCAGCCACCGGGGATACTCATCCAGGCTGAGCGGGAAATCATCCACCCGGCCATCGTGCACCATGACCAGCTGATCGCTGGTGACCCGCAGCAGGTGGCGATCGTGTGATACCAGCACCATGGCACCGGCGAAATCCTGCAGCGCCAGCGCCAGTGCCTGCCGCATTTCCAGGTCCAGATGATTGGTGGGTTCATCCAGTAACAGCAGATTGGGGCGTTGGTAGACCAGCAGTGCGAGAACCAGCCGCGACTTTTCCCCCCCCGAAAATGGACCACTGGGCATTAACGCCTGGTCGCTGGAGAAACCGAAACCGCCCAAATAGTCACGCAGTTCC
Organism: Thiogranum sp.; assembly: GCA_039768325.1. Taxonomy (GTDB): domain Bacteria; phylum Pseudomonadota; class Gammaproteobacteria; order DSM-19610; family DSM-19610; genus Thiogranum. The sequence goes on along the minus strand of JBDNAP010000219.1, from coordinate 10,695 downwards.
TGCTCACGCGCCAGGGGATCGAGCTGTTGCAGATGTTCCAACGGGCTGTGATGCAGCTGTAACAATTCCAGCTGATGCTGGGCAAAATAACCGATCTTCAGGTCCTTCGCCGTTTCCCGTGTTCCCTGCCGGGGTGACAGGACACCGGCGAGTAATTTGATCAGGGTGGATTTGCCCGCACCATTGGGACCCAGCAGACCGATGCGGTCACCGGGTGACAGGCTCAGCTTCACATGAGAAATTATTTCTATATCCTTATAACCGACGGATACCCCATCCAGTCTTAACAGCGGGTCAGGGGTTTTTTCCGCCGCGCGCAAGGCAAAGTGGAACGGCGAATCTACGTGCGCCGGCGCAATCTGTTCCATGCGCTGCAGGGCTTTCAGACGGCTCTGTGCCTGTTTCGCCTTACTCGCCTTGGCACGAAAGCGGTCGACATAGGAACGGATATGGGCAATTTCCCGCTGCTGTTTCCGGTAGTCAGCCTGCTGGTTGGCCAGGCGTTCGGCGCGCAGCCGCTCAAATGCAGAATAGTTACCACTGTAGAGGGTGATTCGCTGCTGCTCGAAGTGGGCAATATGGCTTGTGACACTGTCGAGAAAATCGCGGTCGTGGGAAATCAGCAACAAGGTTCCCGGATAGGCGCGCAGCCAGCCTTCCAGCCAGATCACGGCATCCAGGTCCAGGTGGTTGGTGGGTTCATCCAGCAACAGCAGATCGGATCGGCACATGAGTGCACGGGCCAGGTTCAGGCGCATGCGCCAACCACCGGAGAATTCACTGACCGGCCTCGCCTCGTCATCGATACTGAATCCCAGCCCGTGGATTAACTGCCCTGCCCGGCTACTCGCCGTGTAACCGTCAATGGCTTCAAAGCGGCCGTGCAGCGCAGCCAGGCGCTCCCCGTCGTTTTCAGTTTCGGCCTGCGCCAGACTTTTTTCTACTGCGCGCAGTTCCGCGTCGCCATCCAGTACATACTCGATCGCCGCACGCTCATCCCAAGGTGTTTCCTGGGCAACGTGAGCGATCACCCATTCTTTGGGATAGCGGAGATCCCCGCTATCGGCGTGCAACTCACCCAGGATCAGCGCAAACAGGCTGGACTTGCCGGTGCCATTTGCCCCGCTAACACCGACCTTCTGACCGGGATGAATCTGAAAGCCGGCCCGTTCAAACAGCAGCCGTGGCCCGCGCCGCAGGGAAAGATTATCGAGTTGCAACATGGGGGGCAGTTTAGCAGTAACAACGCAGGCAAGAACCCACCTTCAGACAGGTGCAGCTGCCAGCCCTGCCTGATTCGGAAAACTGTGAACCAGTTCAAAATTTTACGCGCAGGCTGTCCTGCCTGAAGTACAAAACCGAAAGCCTGCCCGATCACGACCGATAGCTTTCAACGGGCCCCATCGAGATTGCAATCAAGGTGAGCAGTTCCTCCTGGAAATCGTATCGTCTCGCCGTTGCCATGGCCGCGGCTGCCGCCCTGCTTACAAGTTTCTCATCCGACGCTCAGCGGCTGGAGGCTCTGCTGCTCGATTGGGGAAGTTACCTTATCCCGGAAGCAGAGCAGACTCACTCTGTCGCGGTTGTGGCCATCGACGCGGCAACTCTGGACGAATACGGGTCCTGGCCGCTGCCACGGGATCAGTTGGCCCAGGCTGTCAAACGATTGAAGCGGTTTAATCCGAAGGCGCTGGGTTTCATGTTGCCCCTGACTGCGGCAGAAACTGCGACGGCTGTGGGCACTATCAGACAAGAACTCGATAGCCTGGACACTTCCCTGCGCAAAAAGGCCAAAATCTGGCTGCGGCAGCTCGATACCGACGCAAGGCTGGCACGGGCTTTAAAACCTACCAAAAATGTAGTGCTGGTCGTGCCTTACCGCGCCGCCAAGGTGCAGACAGGGATACCCCGGGAGCTGCAACGATACACTATCGGCACAGAGCAGGAGGCGATGCCATGGTACCGAACCACTCTGCAGCGGCTGCGCTCAGCACCGCCCCCCGATATTCTGGAACTCAGTGCACCACTACCCCTGTTTCTTGACACCGTTTCCGGCGTCGGCGCCAGCGCGTTTGACAACGACGAGCGGGCGGTACGGGGCACCGTACTGCTTGTCGAGGCAGACGGGCAGTATCTACCGGGATTCGAACTTTCGCTGCTGGCGGCGGCGCAGGGTTTCCGTACCCGTGACCTCATAATAGACGCTGAAAGGGGCATACTCACCAGAAATAATAAAAGGCTGGGCACGGCTGATCTGAACTACTACCCCAGACCCGCCACTGCCCCTCCTGTTCATTCGCTGAACGAGGTCATGGCGAGCGACAGTCTGGCAGGCAGCCTGCGTAACAAAATCGTGCTGCTGGGGCTCACAGCCACTGGTGTTGTACCCGAGCTGACAGGCCCCGCAGGGCGCTCATACAGTCCGGTGACCTGGTCCGCACAGGTACTGGACAGCATGCTGAATGGTCGCGCCTTCACCGTGCCCAACTGGTTTTACGCCCTGCAAAGGGCACTGCTCGTCCTGTTTGCGATGTACCTGATGCTCATGCCTGCAACATGGCACGGTGTACGCGGTCTGGTGGTTTCAGGTCTGCTCGCAACCATACTCCTGAATACCGGCCTGGTAAGCCTACTGGTGCAGGGGCTCTGGTTGCCGGTGGTCGGACCCGCGTTGTTCCTGACAGGCGCACAACTGCTGCTGAGCCTGAGCTGGTGCATTCATAACCGGCTGATAACGGCGCAACAGCGCGCCATAGAGGCGCGGGTCGCGCTGGGCACGAATCTGCAGTCGCAAGGCCATCTGGATCTGGCATTGGATCAGCTCACTCAGTGCCTGCCCGCGCCGGCGGCATTCGAACCGCTCTATGAACTGGCGCGCGAGTACGAACGCCACCGTCAGGCCAGCAAGGCGCAGACTATCTATGCACAGCTGCAAGAATCTGCCAGGGGCTTCCGAGATTCAACGCTGCGCCTTAACCAGCTGGCCGACTTGTCAGACCGATTTCCGAACGCCGGCACCACCCCCACCAGTAAGACTCTGGTACTCGATGCCCCGGTCATGGAATTGCCCGTGCTGGGCCGTTATCGCCTGGAGCGTGAGTTGGGACGTGGCGCCATGGGCACCGTCTATCTGGCTACGGATCCTACCATTGGTCGCGAAGTGGCGGTAAAAACGCTGCCGCTGCTGCAGGAATACGAGGGGCGCGAACAGCAAGCAGCGGCTGAACGCTTTTTCAAGGAAGCCGAAGCGGTCGGCCGGCTCGCTCATCCCCACATCGTTACCATCTACGATGCCGGTCAGGAACACGATCTCGCCTACATCGCCATGGACTATGTCCCTGGCGAGAGTCTGGATACCTGGACCGGCGGGTCCGGTTTGTTGCCGGTGTGGGAGGTGCTCGAAATCGCCGCACAGATCGCAGACGCCCTGTCGTATGCGCATGGCCGTCATGTTGTGCACAGGGATATAAAGCCAGGAAACATTATCTACAACCGCGACAGCGGTGTGGCAAAGATTACCGATTTCGGTATCGCGCGCATTCTCGACGCAAGCCAGACACGCACCGGTACCGTCCTCGGCAGCCCCTCTTATATGTCGCCGGAGCAGGTCGCCGGTAAAAAGACCGATGGGCGATCTGACCTGTTTTCACTGGGCACCACCCTGTACCAACTGCTCAGCGGAAGCCTGCCTTTCAATGGTGACTCGGTCGCCGCACTGATGTACCAGATTGCCAACCAGAAAACACCGGCGATGCGCAAGTCCCGCCGCGGCCTGCCGGTCTGTGTAAGCCGGCTGGTAATGAAAGCACTGCAAAAAGATCCGGCCAAACGCTTTGCCAGTGGCGAAGTGATGGCCGTAGCAATCCGAAAATGCCGTGCGCAATTCAGAGGTGGCCGGCGAAAGACGGCCTGATCCAGGACCACAGGAGGTCAGAAGATATGTATAAACTGTTTGAAATAGTGGATGATAATGTTACCCGAGAACACCCCTTAAACGAAGAAGTTTTCACTATCGGGCGTAACCCTGGCAATCAGCTGCAACCTGACGACACCAGCGTCAGCGGCAAGCATGCCTCAATATCGCTGACACCCAGCCCCTACCTGGATGGCACGATGGAGGTCAGTGTCGAAGATCTCGACAGCACCAACGGCACCCTGGTGAACGGAAAGCCGGTTAAAAAGCAACTGCTGAAGCACGGTGATATGCTTGCCCTGGGTTCCTTGAATCTCAAGTTCATCGACGAGCAGGCACTCGCCCTGGGCGGGACGCGGATTCTGTTGCCGGAAGAGGAAGTCTGAAGGAGTAGCAGTACTCCTTCAAGGTGCTATGGACGGATTCGGAGCCACCGAGCCGGGGCGCGGCTCGGTGGCTCCCTCCGGGTAAGGCGATAAGCCGCCATCTGCAGTGTTGCTTGCCCTTGAGGTAGAATGACTACCCCGGTGGGCAAGCGTCGTGCACTGCCCTCCTGGGGACGCTCTGAATGGGTCAATATCAGTGGCGGGGTACACTAGAAGGAGTACTAAGCTGACCGAATACACACCGCCTCCACACACGGGGCTGAATATCCTGCACCAGGACAATGCTCTGCTGGTGCTCGATAAACCCGGCGGCCTGCTCTCGGTACCGGGGCGTGGAGCGGACAGACAGGACTGTCTGACTTCACGTGTACAGGCGGAATATCCGGATGCAATTAACGTGCATCGACTGGACATGGAAACCTCCGGCATCATGGTGATGGCGCGCAGCAGGTCCTTCCACCGGCAATTGAGCCGACTGTTTCAGGCACGTGAGGTGCACAAACACTATATCGCGGTGGTGGACGGACGGGTGAAACAATGCACCGGTGAAATTGATTTGCCCTTAATCGCCGACTGGCCCAATCGCCCGCGACAAAAGGTCGACTACGAGAAAGGCAAGCCCTCCAGGACACGCTTCAGCGTCTTGCACCATGACACCCGGGAAAACACCACACGTCTTGATCTGGCCCCCGAAACCGGTCGCACCCATCAGTTGCGCGTACATTTGCAAACACTGGGTCATGCAATACTGGGCGACAAACTCTATGCCGGCAAGGCCGTTCAGGACAAAGCGGATCGTCTTTTACTACACGCCACATCGCTGAGTTTCACGCACCCGGTCAGCGGGGAATGCCTGTGTTTCGTGAGTGAGGTTCCGTTCTAATCCTCTTCAAACATCAAAGCGATACCTTTTGTTTCGACACGCACAATCCGCGCATTAAGCACAGGAGCATCCTCCAGATCCAGCGCCTGAATGCGGACGACCTCTCCGACCGGCAAACCAAGCTGATCCCCTGTGAACAGGAAAACGCCACCATTGGAGATATCGCGCAATTGGACTTCCACGGAGCCCAGTTGCGAATGCATGACTTTTACTGGCCCGCTGAGTTCGGTACGGACATGTTTACGTTTCTCAACCATGACTAGTATTCCTGCAATGTGAAGCCCGGCCTGCCAGCTGCCGTTACCCTGTATATATACCCTACATATAACGACAAATTACCTTAATTAATGAAATTATTTTATTGTTTTATATATAATTATATATCGATCAAAGGGTTGCAACTGTTTTTTCAGCGTACGCCTGGATCATTGTATGCAGACTTGCTCGGAACAGGATAGTAATGGGACTGAGGTGTAGCCAGTTACGACGACTCAGCTGCGCAGCGCTGCTGCTGCTGGCGGCAAGGCACTCACCCGCCAGCAGCGGTAACGCCCTGCAAAGCGGTTGGGCGGCTTACGAGCGCGGAGATTATTCACAGGCTGTTGATTCGTGGTTGCCACTTGCGCGGCAGGGACACGTCAGTGCACAGATCAATCTTGCCGTCATGTACGACCACGGAACGGGAGTGGCTAAGGATGTTGAACGCGCCCTGAACTGGTACCAGGCGGCGGCTCACCAGGGCAGCGCCATCGCCCAGTACAACCTGGGGTTGTTTCTGGCGGACCGGATGATGCTGACCACAGCTGATGAAGACGGCCTCTACTGGCTGTTCAAAGCGGCTGCACAAAATCATGCCGATGCCCAGTACCAGCTCGGCCTGATGTACGCTGAAGGTGTGGCCGGCCAGGCGAAGATAGCCGACGCCCCACAATGGCTGTACCAGGCCGGCATGAATTATCTGTCCAGTGGCGATGCTGATGGTGCCCGCGCCAGCGTAGCCGCGCTGCAGGAAATCAACCCGGCGCATCAACTGTCTCAACAGCTTGAATCACAGCTGACCGAGCAGTCGGCCGCACAGGGACAGGGATTCGATGACACACCTGGGCCCGGGGTATCGACCGGCACAGCCTGGCCCGCGGCCAGCGGTTACGCTGTCACCAATAATCATGTCGTGTCCGGCAAACAGTCGATTGTTCTGATCAACAACCGGGGAGAAGAAATCCCCGCCACTGTGGTCGCCAGCGATGACCTGAATGATATTGCCCTGCTAAGCGTGGACGATCCCGCCAGATTACCAGCGGCGCTACCCCTGGCCTGCGCCAATGCCCAACTGGGTTCCAGCGTCTTTACTATCGGCTTTCCGCGGATTGACGTCATGGGCACCACACCCAAACTGAGCGTGGGTATTATCAGCGGCATAAACGGATTGTACGACGACCCTGCGAGCTACCAGATTTCCGTCACTGTACAACCCGGCAACAGCGGCGGACCTCTGCTCAATATGCGGGGCGAAGTCGTCGGTCTTATCACTTCGATGCTGGGTACGGTTGAATCTGCCGATGGTAAGACCGCGCCGATACCAAACATCAACTACGCCCTGAAAGCCGACAGAATAGAAGAACTCCTGCATGACGTGCCCCGGCAGGCAAGGGCAAGCGATGTAGCGGTACTGACGAGCGGACACGCCAGCCTGGAGGCGCTGGCGGACAGAATTCAGAATTCAGTGATGATTGTCAGGGCGGGGACATCCCTGTCCCCGCAACAATAGCAAAGATTAAATGTTGACGCCCAGTGACTCCAGCGTGCGGATTGTCAGACCACCGCGTGGCAACCCCTTCTTACGCTGATACTCGTCCACTGCCCGCAGCGTTGCGCCTCCGATAACACCGTCGGGTGTTCCTGGGTTGAATCCGGCGGTTATCAGCGCCTGCTGTACACGGCTGACGATATCCTTGTTTATATTGGTCTCGCACAGCACCTGGCGCCACTCAAGCCGCTCTTCGCCGACTTTGCTCCGCTTTGAGACTTCCTTGTATTCAGCAGGAATTTTTGTCCGTTTTTCGCCGGCTTTTGCCACCAGCTTGCGAACCTTGAGTGTCTCCATGACTGCGGGAACTTCCTCTTTCTTGAAAGAGGCCGGCACTTTCACAACCTGCTTCTCGACAGTCTTGTACTGGGCGGGCACCTCCTTCAAACAGATCTGCTGCCCGGTGGGCGTCCCTTGCGGCTTGTCAGCATCGTGGGAAGCATGCCAGAAAAAAGACGCATCCGCAGTTTTCACCCGCTTGGCGAGCTGCTTGAATTCTTCCGGGACCTTGGTACGTTTTTCCTCGGCTGCCGTCACCAGCTTGCTGACTTTGACAGTCTTGTAAACGGCCGGTACTTCAACTGCCTTGGTAGTGGCCGCTGTTTTGATGACCTGTTTCTGTATCGTCTTGTATTTGGCTGGAATCTCCACCAGACACATGATCTCGCCAGTGGTGTTGTCAATACGCTCTTTAGGTCCCGTGCCCTTTTTCCACACCGTCTTGGCCGGTTCAATCAGGATCTTCTCGGTGACCATTTCATAGCTGGCCGGAACTTCGACGATCTTCGTGGATGCCTCCTTGACCAGCACCTTCTCCTCCACCATCTCATACTTGGCCGGGATGGTTTCCACCTTTTCAGACGCCTCCTTGACCAGGATGTCCTTGGCTTCAGTCTTGAACTGGGCGGGCTGGTAATATTCCCGGAAACACATGCCCGATTCAGCCTCGTTTAAATTAACACCCGAGGTTTTGGCCGCGCTCAGCAATGTGGGGCTGACGGGAAGCCCTTTTTTACCCATACTGGTGACCCAGATCGTCATGGCCGGGCTCACTTCAACTTTCTCGGTGACCTTTTCATACTTGGCAGGCACGGGAACCAGCTTGGTGTGGGCCGCGTTCAGCGTGACTTGCTTTTCCACCCATTCATACTTGGCCGGGATGGTCTCGATTTTCTCCGCCGATTCCCGCACCAGGACTTTCTCTGCCTTGGTCTCGTATTTGGCCGGAATCATCACTTTGGCGTAACACTGCCCGGGTTTGGCTGGGGGTAACGTATTGGTGTTATCAATTGGCTCCGCCTGTATGACTGAGCCGGGCATGATCAGCCCTGCTGACACAATTAATGCCGCCAGATTATTTCTCATAATAAGCTTTACCTCGAACTGTATCGTTCATCTCGTGAAAAAACGTAAAATCCTGCGAAGGATAGGCAGTTACATAACATATTTCCAGATGTCTCCATATCCCGACAGGTATTGCCTGCCCCGGGCAACCGGTTTCATCGCCGATGCACCACTCAGATATTTACAATTATCAGTAGATCCCCCAAGTCTGGCAGGATTAGGATATAATTTATCGCTCAAAGTCGAAGGAATGCCACGGAATTCAGGCCATGTTTTTACAAAAGTATTATTTCCAAGAAAACGAAAAGGTCCATTTTTCCCGCCAGCAGGCGAGCCGCTTCGCCAAAGAGGTTGCCGGCGACTTCAACCCGATCCATGATCCTGAAGCCAAACGCTTTTGCGTACCGGGCGACCTGCTGTTCGCGCTGGTGATGTCAAAATACGGCTTGAGTCAACGCATGCGCTTCATCTTTTCGGAACTGGTGAGCGATGAGGTGCTGTTGAGTCTGCCGGACTCCGTATCCACCGAGCTTGATATATTTGGCGACACTGGCAAGACCTATCTGAGCCTGCACCGTGAAGGTGAGACATCACACGACCAGAACCTGATACGGGATCTGACCAGCAGTTATGTCCGCTTTTCCGGGCAGACCTTTCCGCATATTCTGGTACCGCTGATGACTGAAAAACAGGTCATGATCAATCCGGACCGGCCGCTGGTCATTTACGAAAGCATGGCCATCAACCTGGAGCGGCTGGATATTGCAGATCCACAACTTGAACTCACTGATTCCAGGCTTGACGTCACAGGTAAAAGAGGCGCCGTACATCTCGAATTCCGGCTCAAGGCCTCTGAGAAGGTCGTTGGCAGAGGTGAAAAAAACATGATCCTGAGCGGTCTGCGCGCATTCGATGCGGACAAGATCGAGACGCTGGTAGCCGATTACAATGCACGCAAACAGACCTACGTAAGCTGAGTCCGATTATTCTGCGACTGGATGCCACACGACAGCCAGCTGAAGCTGGCGCCAGGCCGCTGGGACAACAACCATAACGGCCAGAACATATTCTCATCCATCACATGAATAACACTTATTAACCACATGTTATTTATTCATTATTTGTTAGATGCCTGGGTCGCCGCATTGCAGAGCCACGGACATTGGCCGTTAACAGATACTGATTGAAAAGCCCTGTTCAGGAATTCATGCTGTGTACTGGTTTTCGCGCAAAAAGAAAGAGACACCTCCCGTCAATGGTCTGATTCTTCCCGGTGGCGGAGCGCGTAATGCCTACCAGGCAGGCGTGCTGAAAGCGCTTGGAGAAATGTTACCCGGGAATTCGGAAAATCCATTCCCGGTTATTTCGGGAACCTCTTCCGGAGCGCTCAACGCCGCCATACTTGCCAGCAACGCCACCCAGTTTAGCGAAGGCATCTCCCGCATGATCGGGATCTGGGAAAACTTCCATTGCGGAAAGATTTTTCACGTGGACAGCTGGACCGCACTGAAAAGTGGTTTGCGCTGGACCTCGTCCTTCGCCACCGCGGGGCTCGGCAGATCCGCACCACGCGCTCTGCTGGATAACACGCCCCAGCGCGAGTTTATCGAGAGCCATATCCGCCTGGCCCGCATACAACACGCCATCGACACGGGCGCATTGCGCGCTCTGGCCATCACTTCATCCAGTTACAGCAGCGGCTTGTCGTTCAATTATTATCAGGGCGTCGAGGATTTGCGGCCCTGGCAACGCACCCGCCGCCAGGGATTAGCCGAGGAGATCACCATCGATCATCTCATGGCATCTTCAGCCATCCCGCTGGTGTTTCCAGCAGTCTGGTTGAACGATGAATATCATGGCGACGGCTCGATGCGCGAAAGCGCACCGCTGAGTCCGGCGATTCATCTCGGTGCCGATCGCCTGCTGATAATCGGAGTACGCAACCCCGCGCTGGATCCCAAGCCGTCTGCCGGTGAAAAGGTACCCTATCCAACCATCGGCCAGATCACCGGCTATATGCTCGACACACTGTTCATGGACAGACTGGATTCGGATATCGAACGCATGAATCGCGTCAACCACGTCATCGGCGAAACCCGCAGCAAGAATGTCGAGCATGAGGACACGACTCTGCGGCCTATCGAGTTCCTCATGATCTCACCGAGCAAGGATGTTCGTGAAATTTCCGAACGCCACATCAAGGATTTTCCCCGCTCGGTGCGGCTGCTGCTCCGGAGCCTGGGTGCACTCTCACATGAAAGTCGCCCGCTGTTGAGTTATCTGCTGTTTGAGTCCGCGTTCTGTCAGGAGTTGATTGAACTTGGCTACCAGGATGGCCTCAACGCTCGAAACGAAATCACCG
>JBDNAP010000035.1:0-10587 GCA_039768325.1 Thiogranum sp. | reverse complement strand
TTGACCTTCTCCGAAGATACCGGCACGGTGGTCTACACTCAGATGAAGCTGGTGGAGAACCTGCCCATCACCCTGACTTCACCGCGGATGTGGGAGGCACTGGGTCTGCCGCTGACGCCGTTCGAGGATACGCTGGGCTTCTTCGCCGACCCGGGTCTGGTGGACGAGGACTCCATCCGTCCTTATGTGCAGATGACGGCACAGTTGCACGACGCCATCTGCGCTGCCGACGGCAGCTGTGTGGCGGGTCCCGCGGTGATCGGCAGCACCGGTCAGCCGGTGCAGGGTTTCGGCGATGCGCCTATCGACATTCCCAACTGCGAGCGCTGCCACTCGGCGTTTGATGCTCCCAACAGTCCCAATGTGACCGGCGAACCGGAGGCCGAACTGGTGCAGTTGGAGATCGATTTCTGGAAGGCCTACTATGACATCGATGTCGGGGCCGGCGATGCCGACTGGTATGCCCGCCTCAAGGGGGCGGCAATCAGCATCCTGGCGGTCCACGATGCCGACCATAACACGCAGTTCCTGGCCAACTTCCCGGCCTCGGGGCTGCCTGCTACACCGGCGGGCAACCCGTTTGATCCAACGACGCAGCTGGGTGGCTTGTTTAACCCGGCTGACATCTTCCCGGGCGCACTCGCGAACTGCCTGGTGAACAAGGCACCCACGGGCCCCACCTGTTCGCAGCACGCTGATTGCGGTGCCGGTACGGACGGTGTCTGCGACCTGCCGCAGAACACGCGTATCGGGCACGACAGCGTGCTCTGTCACAAGTGTCACGCGGATAACGTCATCGCCGTGGTTAAATCGGCCGATTGCGGTCCGAACGGTACTTCAACCGACGCCAATGGTGTTGTTACCTCCTGTGCTGGTGAACTGATACCGGCGCTGAGCCAGTCTCTCCATCACAATCACCGCAGTGTGTCCGAGGGTGGACCGATCGTCTTCAATGACGGCCTGGGCCGTGATGGCAGCTGTCAGGGCTGCCACCCGGCGCACCGTTCGGACGGCGTGATGGACGACTACCCCATTACTCTGGATGGCAACAATATCGCCTTCTCGCCTGTTTTCGACGCTACCAAGGACAACCGCCTCGCACAGGGCGGCTGCTTCGTGGGTCGTGATGTGCACTCCAACCCGATGAAGGATGTGGATGCCACCACACCGAACCACATGAATGTCGTCGGTCAGTATCTGCGTGACAACGTTGTCGCGGATGCGGGTGAATTCCGCGGCATCTGGTGCACCAACTGCCACACCCAGATAGGCCAGGAGATGTGGAAGAAGGAGAACGTCGCGGATCTCATCAACGGGCGTGGTGCCTGTGCCGGTGACGGGGTAACCGGGCTGGGTCCCGATACCTTCTGCAGCGTGGATACTGACTGTGATACGGCGCCGGGGAACGGTGTCTGTGCCCTCAACAATGTCCGCACAGCGGCCACCATCCCCGATCTTGCCCTGGCCCTGAACACGACCGTGGCGCAGTTGGAGTCCTGGCTCGATCCGAAGGATCCGGCCATCGATCCCGACCTGCCGCTGAGTGGGGTGAACGCCCGGTTGGCAACCGGAGATGATACCTACGCCATCTGGCGGCCGGACGCCGGGCTGTGTAACTATGTCGCCGAATGGATCGCAGCCGGTTTCACCCTGGATCAGATTTCACCGGAGTATGACGGTGCGGTGGCGCTGGTCGAGGTGGCGGTCCCGGCCCTGGGAGGCGCTGCCGCGAACTGCCAGACCGGTGGTGCCCTGGGCGGGGCGAACCCAGTGGCCCTGTGTGACGGTGCCCCGGGTATCCCTGCGGGTGGCTTCTTCCTCTGCGGCTCCACTGATGCAGACGGTGATTTCACCGCGGCGCTCACCGCCCCGCCAGGCGACTCGCCGTTCTGTACCACACAGGACTGCAAAACCCGTGCGGATGCCACCCTGGCGGCCAATCCGGGCCATGTGACGGCGCAGATTCCGTTCTCCAGTTCGGATATCACCACCGCGTCCGATGGCCGAGACCACTGGCTGGCCCCGGGTGAGCCCCACTGCGCGGATTGTCACGCGGCGCCCTACGTGGAGCAGAGTGGCAACATCAATGCCTTTGCGCCGTTCAACTACCCGCGCAAGGCTTCTCTGATGCGCTACTCGCGCGGTCACCAGGACATCACCTGCCAGGGTTGTCATGAGTCGATTCACGGCCTGTACCCGGTGACGCCGACTATCGACAATACCAGCTACGCACAGGCGGCGGCGCTCAATCACGACGGCACACACGGGCCGTTGAAATGCGGTACCTGCCACCAGGTTGATGGTAGCGGGATCCCGACCTTGGTGTGCGGGCCCGGCGACACGGCCGGTAAATGCGATGGCGGACCCGGCATCCAGTACGCCGGTGCACCCATCGAGGGCGATATCGACGCCTCCACGTCCTGGGCGCATACCTTCACGGATGAGGCCAGCCCACTGGCGGCCGGGGGTCTGTGTACCAACTGTCACGGCGACGAGAGCGGAGGCATTTGCGGCGTCGGTGAAAACTGTCAAGGTTGGCTGGAGCACTCCATGGAAGGCCGTGTAACCCGCACGCTCATGGACAAGACGGAGATCGAGGCCAACGGCAGTGTGTTCACAACCACCAACGGCATCAACGGCGTGTGTACCGGCTGTCACGGTAACAAGTCGGGCGATGTCAGTTGCAACAACCGGGAATGGAAGGAGCACCTCACCGAGGGGCGTGTTGCCCAGTCGGTCTGGGAGCAGGTGACCGCCCTGCTGGCCGCCGGCCAGCCGGCCGCAGACGGCACGTTGTGCGGCTGGTAAGGGAGAAGCGGGTCCCCGGGCTGGCTGGCAGTTTGAGTTGACAGTCCGGGCAAGACTGATGGAGGGGAAGCCCCGCTTCCCCTCCATTTTTTCTATCCTGGCGGTCTGATTCATTTAGTGACCCAGCGGAGGCTGCGCTGCCCGCACCACCGCTATAGAACAGGCAGGTTTGTTGCTATCGCTATCGTGCCTACGCCGCCCCCTGCAGGGATTGCCACGTCGACCCCCTGACGCAGTAGCATCAGATTATCTGTAACTATTTTAAGAGGACGGATTACATGAAAAATATTAAAAGGTTGTTCACAATCTCTCTCCTCATTGTCTGGAGTCTCCCGAGTCTGGCGGTGATCGCCGGGTCGGATGAACAGGCGCCCAAGCTGGGCGATGATGTTATCGCCAGCGTCGGTGACCAGCCCATCACCTTCAGCGAGCTCAACACCATGCTCAACAGCTCCGCGATCGTTGGCCTGTCTATACCGGAGCTGGGTTCGCCGCAGCGCGACCAGGTTCGCCTGACGTTGCTCGACAAGGTCATCAGCGCCAACCTGATTTATCTGGATGCGCTGAAAAAAGGCGTCGACAATGACCCGGGCTACCAGAATGATCTGCAGCGCTTTTCCGACAGTATGCTCGCCCTGGCGTACAAACGGCGGCATCTCAGCGGCGATATCGGGGTGACGGACGATGAAGTGAAGGATTATTTTGACACTAATATCGCACCGGGCACGGAGTTCACCGATGAGGTCAAGCTGGCCATTTCCGCAAAGATCCGTAAGCAAAGAGGCGCAATGGATAAAACCAGCACACGTCAAAAATTGCGCCAGGATGTCAAGGTCGATATCAACGTCACCGAGCTGGAGCCGGCAGACGATGCGGTGCGCGACGATATGGAAACGGTGGCGGAACTGGACGGCAAGGCGATTGTCTGGGGGGAGGTCAAGGGAAACCTGACGCGCCCGGTCAACGCGGTGTCCGTTGAGCGTCGCATCAGCGCACTGGAAAAGATGATCGACACCCGGATTATGACGCAGAAAGGCCGGGCGGCCGGACTGGTCAATGATCCCGCCTACCTCGGTCCTTTCCAGCAGTTCAAAAAGGTGCGACTCATCAATCTGCACCGGGGCAATCTGGTCAAAGAGATGACACCCACGGATGACGAGGTCACCGAATACTATGAGGAGAACCGCGACCGGATCATGATCAGGCAGCGGCGCAAGGTGCAGGTCGTGGTGCTCAAGAGCAAAGAAGATGCCGAGGCGATCAAGGAGATGCTCGATGCCGGCGCCATCACCATGTATCAGGCCGCCGCAGAGCATTCCATCATGCCGGGTAGCAAGAAGACCCTCGGCGAGATCGGCTGGGTCACTGAAGGCACCGGTTTTCCCGGCTTGGACGAGTTGACCTTCTCGCTCGGGCCCAATGAGATTGGCGGGCCGGTGGAAACGCCGAATGGCTGGCACCTGGTCAAGGTGCAGGATCTGGATGAAGCGGTCTATGCCGATATCGATGATCAGCGCACCCGGCACATGACGCGGCGGATGATGATCAAGCAGCGGCTCAACGCCTACGTCGTGGGTCTGCGAGAAGAGACCTTCCCTGTGAAGGTCTATGGCGACAAGCTGTCCCTGCATATGCAGAAAGAGGTCGACTGGTACAAGATCAAATCCGAGACCGGCACCCAGCCAGAGGAGAAGGTTTACGAGGAGATCGACAAGTTGAGGGGTATAGCACCAACACCCTAGCGACAAACGGTACTCGATTTCCGCTGTTTCTGACAGGATCAGGAAACAGACGCATCCTCCCGCTAAGGGGGCGCCCCACGGCGAGCAATTCATTTGCGGTGCCTGCCACCGTCGCAGCGGTCTGGGTTCCAGTGAGGGTCAGGAGGTGGTGCCGGCGGTGACCGTAGAGTTGCTCTACAAATCGCTCAGACTGCCCACCAGCAGGCCGCCCCTACCACCGGAATTGAGACCGGCCTACACGGATGTTTCGCTGAAACGGGCGATCCGCGATGGCATTGGTGCCGACGGCAGTGCATTCAGTCCGTTCATGCCCCGCTATGCGCTGAACGATGATGATCTGCTGGCAACGCCCGTGCGGCAGGTCTATCGTGACGGCGATCCTCGCGGCGAGACCGCGGCCGCCGCGCTGCGGCGGCGTTCGCTGCAAGCGCGGGGAGGACAAGTCGAGGACCTCTCTTTGCGCGGCTCCGACAAGCCCGATCGGGCGTTCTGGCAGTCGCTACTGGGCGGAGGAGGGTCCGTGGTGACGGTTCTGTGGCTGGGCGAGTCGGACCTGAAGACGTTCTGGGAACAGCGCAATAGTGTCGAGGCGTCGCAGCGGATATATTTGTCGACAACGGTATACGACAGCGAGGCCGTTACAGTCCCGTCCGGGGTGCGTAATCGGGTCTACTTCGTGCATCCTTATGAATTGCCCGACAAGTTATCGCGACTCCTGATCCGTTCTACAGGCTGGCTGCGGGCCAAGAGAATCTATGTACCCGAGGAGAAGCGGGTACAGGCGAACGCCTATTTCGCGCTGAAGATGGCGGGCGAGGGGGTCGGGCACATCCGCGGCTTTTTCAGTCGGGAGTATTTCCTCGAGCGTATCGAACACATGGTGGACAATGCCACCTATACCTCCGTGTACCCGCGTATCAGCCTCGCGCCCAACCAGCGTTTTGTGTCCAAAGGCTGTTATATCGCCGGCTTATCAGAGGACGGCAAGCTGGTCGCCGTCACGGACTGGCTGATTCCCGGTTCCAACTAGGCTCTGCATTGCCAAGCGATCGAAAATACATCTACTATTCTCTATTTATGTCCGGTTAACCCCACTCTTCAGTGCGTGGGGGGGTGATGGGACTTAAAAACTTCGGGTAGCAGTGTGAACATCTGTCCGCGATTGGCGCCGGGCGACGGCGCTCCCGCGGCTTAGCGGAGGATCTCTTTTTCTATGGCGTCGATTATCTACGATGCGTTTGCCGGCGCCGATATCAACAATTTGTTGCGCGAAGCGGTGGAGATCGTCGCGGATACGCTGTCGGCGGATCATGTCCTGGTGCTGGAACGCGGCGCTATCGAGAGTCAGTCGTGCTTTTGTTCGAGTATCGGCTGGGATCAGCCCACTTCGCTGCGACTCGGAAAGCAGCTGCTCGAACTGGCGTTACACGCCGAATCCACCGATCTGGAAGAAATTTCCAGCGGCGAAGGTACATTGTACGGCGGGATTTACAGGCTCTCTCCGGCATACCTGCAGGCGCTGGGTCTGAGTGGCGGCCTGTTCGCCTGCGCGCCCTGTGGTGAAGGCAATCTGGCGCTGTTTGCCGGGCATGCGCGTAGCGGAGCGCGATACGGGGAGTCAGACGCGCGTTCCCTGCGCGCCATCGTGACGGTGTTGAGTCTGGCGGTCAGACGGGCGAGTACCGAGCTGGCGCATATTGCCAACCTGCAACAGGTGGTCCAGGCCAAGCACCAGTGGGAGACCACGCTGGATGCCTTGCCGCAACTGGTATGCCTGATCGATGAGCACGGGTTGGTGATAAGGGCCAACCGGACACTGGAGAGGTGGCAGCTGGGCGAGGTCAGGTCGGTCCGGGGGATACACGTTCATGACATGCTGCACCCGGGCTGCAGCGATGACTCGAGTTGTGATTTGCGTGTGCACTGGGAGCAGATGTCACGACAACTCAACGACACCCAGTTCGCGGAATGCGCGCTGCCTGATCTGCTGCCGGGATTCGATCTGCATCTTTCGCTGTGCAGAGTCAACAGTTCGCACTACGAGGACAGCGCTGCAGAGCAGGGTTATGCATTCCTGTTGATCGAAGACATCAGTGTGCAGAAACGCCAGGAGCGTCTGCTGGTGGATTACAACCAGGAACTGGAAAAGCAACTGCAGGAACAATCGGCACAGCTCAAGACAGCGAATGCCCGCCTGGAGGAGGAGATCCGCGAGCATCTGCAGGACAAGGTGATACTGAGGGACTCAGAGAAAAGGTATGCCTGCTTCGTCGAGAATACCTTGACCGGTATCTACGCCATAAAAAACAATCAGGTCGTCTTCTACAACACCCGCTTTGCAGAAATTTTCGGCTATGGCCGCGATGAAATTTACCGACTCGATCTGCATGAACTGTTTCCCGCCGACAAGCAAGGCATGGCTTCCGGTCAGATGACCGCGAACCATGACACGAGCGAGGAAGAAGCTGTCCAGGGTACCACCAGGGCCGGGGAGGTGATCTGGCTACGCAGAAGCCTGAGTGTGATCGACTGTCTGAGTGAAGACATGATTCTGGGAAGCGTCGTTGATGTTACTGCGCAGAAAAACGCCGAAGATGGGCTGCGGCGCTCAGAGCGCGAACTCAGCGATCTCTCGGACAAACTGTTGCTGGCTCAAGAGGCAGAACGAAAACGGATCGCATTGGAATTGCACGACGGTATCGGGCAATCATTAAGCGCCATCAAATTCGGTGTGGAGAGTGCATTGCAGGCCTGTGGGGAGAAAACACCTCAACAGAACGGGGAGTATCTGCAGAGTGTGGTCGACAAGCTTCGTGATGCCATCAAAGAAGTACGCAGTATCTCGATGGGCCTCAGGCCGTCCATGCTCGATGATCTGGGGCTGGTAGCGACCATTGGCTGGTTCTGTCGGGAATTCGAATCCCTTTATCCAGCCATCAGGATCAAAAAGCGGGTCGAGTTAGAGGAATTTGAGATACCCGATGTCCTGAAAATCGTGGTCTTCAGGATTGTTCAGGAAGCCTTGAACAATATCGGAAAACACGCAGGGGCAAGTGCCGTATCCGTCACACTGGCGAGAACGGGGGGCACGCTGAAGCTGCGCATTGAAGACGATGGCCGGGGAATTTCTTCGCAGGCTTTGCCGGTTGCCAAAGGCCTGGGGCTGAGCAGTATGAAAGAGCGGGCAAAGCTCTCCTCCGGCTGTCTGACTGTCGATACCACCCAGGGTCAGGGTACGGTCGTCCAGGTCGTATGGCCCTTGCCTTAGGGCCGTTTCAATGACTGACCAGACCCGTATTGATAGCATACACTGTCAACGCGGATACACCATGGAGGTCCAGCTTCCTCATCAGGTTGGCACGGTGTTTTTCCACGGTCTTGACGCTCACCGAAAGGCACTCCGCGATGCCCCGGTTTTTGTTGCCTTCGGCAATGAGTTTCAGCACTTCCCGCTCCCGCAGCGTGAGCTGGTCCCAGGAACGCATTGAGCGGGCTTTTCCGGGGCGCTCGAGAAAGCCGTTGATCACTTTCTCGCAGATGCCCGGGCTCAAATGGACCTTGCCCTCTCCAACGTTCCTGATAGCGGTTAAAAGGTCGATGCTGGTGTCATCCTTCAGAACGTAGGCGTCAGCGCCCGCATCCAGGGTTGCCCGGACGTATTCTTCAGATTTGTGGACGGTTAGCGCGACGATGCTGATGTCCGGATTGCGCTCTTTTATGACACGTATAGCCTCTGTGCCATTGATGATCGGCATGGAGAGGTCTAACAGAATAATCTCAGGCTGGAGTTGTTTGGCTTTTTCGATGGCGTCCTGACCATTCTCTGCTTCTCCGATGACTTCGAGGTCAGGCGCGCCTGACAGCAGGGCCCGCAGGCCTTCACGAAGTATCGAATGATCATCTGCGATAAGAATGCTGTGTTTCTGCATGGCCAAGTCCTACCTAAATCGTATTTGTTCAATTATGTTTTTGTTTGCATTTAAGAAAAATGCGGCGGAAATACAACTATACCCTGACAGTTGTCTGTAAGCCGGTGCCCCATAAGCTGGTATTCGCAGCTGAAACACGCTTTTATGCCGCCTGATTTTTGTATCGAACAAACAACGAGTTCGGTTAATACCAACGGTAAGAATAAAACACGAACTGGCATTCGATGCAATAGAGCGTTTGTCCACAGCGGCTGTGTTGAACCCGCCCTCTTCCTTTTGGGTGGCTCCACCCTAGCGGTCTGCCGGTATCGGTAAACAGGGCGGTCAAGCTTTGAATGCCCCCGCGGATCTGCCCCTGACTGGAAATCGACCTGTACCAAAGTACAGTCGATTTCTAGCCTTACGACCAGGTCAATACTGGCCTGTCAGCCGGTGGTGTCGCGGGTTGGAGGCGTTAGACTTTTGCTTGTAAAAATAGATAAAAAATAATCAGCATGCAGGAAAAAATCATGACAGGAGGACAGCGCCACCAATGGCGCGGGCGACAACACCACGGCTTTTTACCAATGCCGACCGGCGTGATAGCGGGGCGGTTTGTTGCAACAGGCTTTTGTAAAACAACACATAACCACAGAACCGGTTATGCATAACCATAGGGGCGACCTACGTTGAAAACGAAATATTCACCTAAAAAGCAACCTTCGCGGGTGTCCGCGCTGCTGCGGGTGGTGGTAACCACCGGTCTGGCATGTGCCACAGGCAGCGCATTCGGCATCCTCGTTTCCCTGAAAACCGTTCAACCCCCGGCAGCGCTGGATCTCGGCAACTATGTATCAAATCAGTTCAGCATGGAACGCTTGGGCAAGGCCCTGTTCTGGGACATGCAGGTCGGCAGTGACGGTGTACAGGCCTGCGCCACCTGCCACTTCCACGCCGGTGCGGACAGCCGCACCAGGAACCAGCTCAGCCCGGGCATCCTCGGCGGGGATGATCAATACGGCAACAACAATATCGGATTGCCGGAACCGGCCCCCGGTTCCATGCGTCCCGACATGGAGCTGACCTCCACGCATTTCCCCTTCCACCGCTTGACGGACCAGCATATCACCGGCGATCCGGCGGTTAACCCGTCTAACGTGGTCCGCGACACCAACGATGTGGTGTCTTCCATGGGCGTGATGCTGACCCAGTTCATAGATATCGTCCCCGGCAACCCGGTGGATGCGGGCACTGTCATCCCGGACCCGGCATTCACCACGGCCGGTGGTACTCAGGTTCGCCGCGTGGAACCGCGCAACACGCCCACGGTCATCAATGCCGTGTTTAATTTCGATAACTTCATGGACGGTCGTGCCCACAATGTCTTTAACGGGGGCAACCCGTTTGGCCCGGCCGATCCGCGTCAGCATCTGATTACCAACAGCACTGGCAGCCTGGCGACGGAGGAGCTGCGTCTGCGCCAGTCCTCGCTGGCCTCGCAGGCCGTCGGACCACCGCTGAGCGATTTCGAAATGTCCTGGCGCGGCCGTACCCTGCCCAAGGTCGGCAAGAAGATGCTCAGCCTGGAGCCGCTGGCCCAGCAACAGGTTTCAGCAACAGACAGCAGGCTGGGGCCCCTGGCCGACACGGCTGACGGTGCGGGTCTCACCACGTCCTACGCGGCCATGATCCAGGCCGCCTTCCCGCAACGGTACTGGGATAATACCTCCCAGAAGGTCACCTTCGACGCCGAGGGCATCCCCAGCTTCGAGCCGTGGGATGGCGTGACACCGCTGACCACCGACGAGTACACCCAGATGGAGGCCAACTTCGCCTTTTTCTTCGGCGTGTCGGTACAGGCGTACATGGCAATCCTGATCGCCGATGACTCCCGATTCGACCGGTTTCTGGATGGCACCGGCTTCCTGAGCAACGAGGAAACCATCGGCATGAATACCTTTATCGGCGCCGCTGCTTGTGTTGTCTGTCATGATAAGGGCGCCATGCAGGATATCGACACGGATACGATTCAGGGCAAAGACCCGGCGACCCTCCTGCCCATCCCGCTCGATGAAAACCCGGCCGACAAGAATGATTTCATGTTCACCATTGCCGGCTTCTCGCTGTAT
>JBDNAP010000218.1:0-3390 GCA_039768325.1 Thiogranum sp. | reverse complement strand
ATGCCGCCAGCGTCGGCGCACCGATACTGTTGGTATAACTGGCCTTCTCTATATTCACCGTACTGCCCACCGACTTGCGGGCGCGACCATCCTTGCCAATTTTTGTTGCCGTTATGGGGAATAGCGAGCGCCTGGCCCGGCGTTTGTGCAGCAGCTGCAAGAAACCGGTCGACATCCCGCGGGAAGCGTTACTGGAAGAAGGCTTCAAGGAAGAGGAACTGGATGGCTTGACCCTGTACAGCGCGGTGGGCTGCGACCAGTGTGCGGACGGCTATAAAGGACGGGTGGGTATCTATCAGGTGATGCCGGTCTCCGAAGCAATAGGACGCATCATTATGGAAAATGGGAACGCCATGCAACTGGGCGATCAGGCCAGCAAGGAAGGCGTCGCCGATTTAAGGGCGTCGGGGCTGAAGAAAGTCAAGGATGGCGTCACCACCCTCGAAGAAATTAACCGAGTAACGAAGGACTAGATCATGGCCGAAGCAGCAATCAAACAAAACGTGTTTACCTGGGAAGGCACCGACAAAAAAGGCAAAAAGGTAAAAGGCGAAACCAATGCTGCCAACCCTTCCGTGGTCAAGGCGGATCTCCGCCGACAGGGGATCAAGCCGCTGAAAGTCAGTAAAAAGTCGGCGCTGTTTGCAAACGCAAAGAAAAAGAAAATTTTAGCAAAGGACATCGCCGTATTCATGCGACAACTGGCCACCATGATGTCGGCCGGTGTTCCGCTGGTGCAGTCCTTTGAAATCATCGGCCGCGGCCACGAAAACCCGTCGATGCAGGAACTCGTTCTGACCATAAAGGCCGAGGTGGAATCGGGGAGCACGCTGGCAAACGCGCTCGGCAAACATCCCCTTTACTTCGACGAACTGGTCTGTAACCTGGTCGTTGCCGGTGAACAGGCCGGTATCCTCGAAGGTCTGCTGGACAAGATCGCCACCTACAAGGAAAAAACCGAAGCGCTGAAAGCCAAAATAAAGAAAGCGCTCACCTATCCAATAGCGGTTATTATCGTTGCCTTTGTTGTCACCGCGATACTGCTTATTTTTGTCGTACCGACCTTTCAGGAACTCTTTGAGGGCTTCGGCGCGGACCTTCCGGCATTTACCCAGATGGTGGTCAATCTGTCAGAATGGATGCAGGCTAACTGGTGGATAGCGCTACTGGCCGTCGTCGGCATTGTTTATGGTTTCAGCCAGGCAAAAAAACGCTCGCCCAGGTTCGCCCATGCCCTCGACCGCATCATGCTGAAGGTTCCTATCGTTGGCGAAATTCTGACTAAAGCTATCATTGCCCGCTATGCCCGAACCCTGTCCACCATGTTTGCCGCCGGTGTCCCGCTCGTCGAAGCCATGGAATCCGTGGCCGGTGCCGCAGGTAACGCGCTGTATTCCGAAGGCATCCTGCAAATGCGCGACAACGTCGCAACCGGCCAGCAACTGCAGCTGTCCATGACCCAGACGGGCCTGTTTCCCAACATGGTGGTACAGATGGTCGCCATCGGTGAAGAATCCGGTTCGCTGGACTCCATGCTCGCCAAGGTGGCTGATTTTTATGAACAGGAAGTCGACGATATGGTTGACAACCTGAGCAGCCTGCTGGAACCGTTAATCATGGCCATTCTCGGTATACTGGTCGGCGGCCTGGTGGTAGCCATGTACCTGCCCATCTTCAAAATGGGTTCGGTTATTTAAATTTATCAGCCCACGGCAGGACAGCCGTGGGGGACACTCGCTGAGCCATGGAACTTATCAAGCTGCTGGAGCACAACCCGGCCTTTTTTACCGGTGCTGTCTTTGTCCTCGGCTTGCTGGTGGGCAGTTTCCTCAACGTCGTCATCCACCGCCTGCCGCAGATGATGGAACGGGACTGGCTGGCGCAGTGCAAGGACTATCTGGGCGAATCACCGGCAGACCAAGCGCCGCTCACGCTGGCAAAACCGGCATCGCACTGCCCCCACTGCGGACATCAAATACGCTTTTACGAAAACATTCCTGTTTTGAGCTACCTTTGGTTGCGCGGAAAATGCTCCTCCTGCCAGCACGCCATCTCCATACGCTACCCCTTGACCGAGCTGTTGACCGCCATCTTGTCCGCCATGATCGCCTGGCATTTCGGCTTCGGCTGGCAGGCCGGCACTGCCTTGCTGTTGACCTGGGCGCTGATCGCACTGAGCATGATCGATGCCGATCACCAGTTACTTCCGGATGCCATCACCCTGCCCTTCCTCTGGCTGGGCCTGACTCTGAGCCTGTTCCCGGTGTTTGCCGATATGCGTTCCAGCCTGATCGGCGCCATCGCCGGTTACCTGTCGCTATGGATCGTATACCAGCTGTTCAAGCTGCTCACCGGCAAGGAAGGCATGGGTTTTGGAGATTTCAAGCTGCTGGCTTTGCTCGGTGCCTGGCTGGGCTGGCAATCCCTGCCGATGATTATCCTGCTGTCGTCGCTGGTCGGTGCCGTGCTTGGCGGCACCATGATCGCCGTCCAGGGACGGGACCGGGCCCAACCGATTCCGTTCGGGCCTTACCTGGCCGTCGCCGGCTGGATCACCTTGCTATGGGGTGAACGGATGTCGAGCGCCTACCTGCGCTGGTCCGGAATCGCCAGCTGATATGAACCGAGCACTGTGCATCGGCCTCACCGGAGGCATCGGCAGTGGCAAAACAGAAGCATCCCGCGAGTTTTCCCGCCTGGGTGCGACCGTTATCGATACCGACCTCATTGCCCGGGAACTGGTGGAACCCGGCGAGGCAGCCCTGGTTGAAATCAGCCTGACATTTGGCGGGCAGGTCATCGATGAAAGCGGCAGGCTGGACCGCAGCCGACTTCGCCAGGCGGTTTTCCGCAATACAGAACAACGCAAAAAGCTGGAAGATATTCTCCACCCCCGCATCCGTGAACGAGCCATCGCCCTGGCAGACCAGGCCGAGACACCCTATTGCATCCTGGTTATCCCCTTGCTGGCAGAATCCGCCCTCGACTATCCGTTACACCGCATCCTGGTCATAGAGACACCGCGGGAACTGCAATAACAGCGGGTTGCCGCAAGGGACGCTGCTACCACCAGCGAGATTGACGCCATCCTCGTCACCCAGGCGAGCCGGGAAAAGCGCCTGGAGATGGCGGATGATGTTGTCGTCAATGACAGTAGTCTTGAACACCTGCACAACGAGATTGAGCGCCTGCATCATTTCTATCTGCGACTGGCCAGGGGACATTAAAATGTGTCCCCTTTTAATGACATTTGCGCCAGCCTGCCTACTGTTGGACAATAGCGCAGCCCTAACCGGCATTTCCTGCCGGGCCGCCCGAAACGGGTGGTGACACCATGAGTTTTTTTGAGAGATACACTGATAAATACACTTAGTCCTGAACAAACAGTCT
>JBDNAP010000217.1:0-3616 GCA_039768325.1 Thiogranum sp. | reverse complement strand
TGGAGGTTGGGCTCCATCAGTACAAAGTCCAGCCCACGGCTTTCAATAGCGGCTTTCAACTGTGCGGGGCTGAAGGCTTCGATGACAAAGTTCTGGTCGGGGATGGCTCGCTTGAGCGATTGCGCCAGGGGTGACCATTGATGTTGGGTTTCGGATACGGTGGACAGTGCGGAAATGCCGATTCTGATCGGCTCAACGGCATGGGCCATCATGGACAGGCAAGCGAAAAGCAGTCCCACAAGGGGGCTCAGTGTGTAACGGCGTAGAACGCTCACTGTGTTACCCGAATCGCGCAGAGCAATTATCTGCTGCTTTCGGAATCTGGGAGAAACGCAGCATTGACCAAATTAAGCTTGGCGTCCGGTTGTTCGAGTAAGTTGGCCTGTATCAGAATATCCGACAAGTTGTCTGTCTTGCTTAGCAAAACCGGGTTGTTACCCGCCAATAATCGGCGGTTGTTGGCAAGGTCTGGCAGGGTTAAGCCTTTGAAAGAAGACAACACTTCATTGGCTGGGAGCGCGAGGTGCTCGGACATGCGGTACGCTGCATCCTGCGGATGGCTGTGAAAGAAATCCAGACTTTTTAGATGGGTCGCAACGAGATGACGAATGGCCTCGGGATTCTTTTCAGTGACCTCCTGCCTCATGACCAGCACGTCAAAAATGGTGTCGGGTATCTGGCGGCTATCCAGTAAGCGGGTGGCACCTGTCTTCTCGACTTCCATGGATACCGGCTCATAACTCACCACCGCATCGATCTTGTTTTCCTTCCAGGCAGCAATCTGATCTGCAGGTGGGATATTGATCTGGGTGACATCGGCCGGTGTTAGCCCGGCTTTTTCCAGCGTCTTAAAGAGAACCAGTGCACCTAAAGCACCCTGTTCGACGGCAATGCGCTTGCCTTTTAATTGATCAATGCGCGTGATTTCGGGGCGCGCCAATACCACGTCTGCGCCAGCGGAAATGTCGCACACAACAATTACGGTGATGGCTAGGCCTGCCGCTCTGGCACGCAACACCTCATCCAAAGTCAAACCGGCACCATCGACAGCACCTGATTTGAGGGCTGCAATGGAGTCTGCTGCGGTATGGCTTTCAACTAGCTGTACCAGGGTCTTGTCCAGCCAACCCTCACGTTTTGCCATAAATAATGGCTCATACCCTGACCAGGAATGCAGGGCGATTTTCAGCGGATCCTGGAGCTTCTGATCGCAAGCAGCCAGTACCGGGAACAATATGATTACAACAAATACGCGAAAGAGGTTATTTCGTAGCAACTGAAGCATCTATATCCCTTTGCCAGCCACGTGAATTCTGGCTCTGTCCGGTTAAAGTTGAATGCCGCGTTTTCAATGAAGTTTATGCCGATACACACGGTATTAGTTTAACTGTGGCCGCATCACTGTGAAAGTCCATTCGGGCTGTCCCTGGCGAGTCCCCGATGCGTGTAGCAATCGGGGTCTGAAAATCTACAATGTGACAGCCCCTAAAAGCCAGTGCAGGTTATTTGATATCGAGCCATCACCTGTCGTTGCCAGGCTCTACTGAAAACATCTCTTTGTAGTGCCGGTACCAGTCACTCTGGAATCGCTCATCGGGATCATACTGGAGTTTCAGTTTTAGAAATTCAGGGAACTGCGGGTAGGCCGCCAGTACCTGGTCCTTGCGTGCCCAGCGGTGGTAGGTCAGAAAATAGGATCCGTCCCGCTCCAAAGCCCGGTCGATCAGGCGCCGGAATTCCGTCTGTGCCTTTTTCAGTCCCCTGTCACTATGGCTTACCCGAAAATTGACGACGACGCAGGCATAGTCCTGTTTGGCCCACGGCAGGAAAGTCTCTGTGTCTTTCCGGATGAGACGAATCGTGCCGTAGATAAGCTCCGTACCATGTTTGCGTATGTCTTCTGCAACTGCCTGCATGAAATCGACAAGGCGGGGTAGCGGAACATAGACTTCGCTGATCATCAGGGAGCCGGGTGCATAATCCGGCAGCGCAGCACGCAGAAAGTCGTCGTAGTTATGGTCATAGTATCCCAATTGATGAGTATCAGACCAATAGAGCTGGCCATCAGTGCTCAGATAGTAGCGACTGTATTCTGTATAGGCCTGGGACTTGTCGAGGTGAGCGAGTGCTAAAAGCTGGTGCCACGCGTCTGATGACAGTTTTCGCTGCCTGTCCGGCATTGGAGTATCAGGGGCCACCGGTTCATACGTCGAGAATACCCCTGTCTGCAGAAAATCGTCCGCTGCTTCGTCCGTCTTAAACTGCAGGTCGCCGTAGAGATGGCCGTCGGCAATGCGCTCCCTTATCTCTCCTGCAAAACTGGAGAGCGGAATAATGTCGACATGCCGCCTGAGTTTAATGCGCTGTGACAGCTGCAGGTCCACGCTGGTGATGACACCGAAAAGGCCATAACCTCCCACGACGAGGCTAAAGAGTTTCGGGTTAAGGTCTCGACTGAGTTCGATTTCCCTGCCACTGGCTGTAACGAGTCGCAATGCGACGACATCCTGAACAATAGGCTGGAGCGCAAGCCCGCGTCCATGGATATTGGAGGACAATGCGCCACCTATTGAAAGGCTATCGGCGCCTGTTTGTTTTTGAACAATCCCCCAGGCAGCTTCCGCACCCTCACCGGATTCAACCAGGTAGGCGATCAATTTTGGCCACTGGATTCCGGCCTCTACCGTAATGACGCCGTTCTCGCGGTCGAAAGCGAGAACATCATCCATTTTCGACATATTCAAGTGCAGGGTATCGGTGCCGAATTGCTGGCCACCCATGGAGTGCATACTGCCTGAAATACTTAGAGGTACATTTTCATTGTTAGCGCGCTCAACAAGGTCAATGACGTCATTGGTGTCTTGCGGGTAAAAAACTGCCAGAACCGCTGTTGGATTGAGCCGGGAGTGGAGGTCGTTTAGCAGTGTACGGCTCTCGTCGGCCTGTACGGGCAGGCCAGGTACTATGAGCAACAGTCCCAGCACTATACGAAAAGAGTAAGAATTCATTCGATACTTCCTGTAGTGTTCAATGCGGCGACAGACCCCTTGAAGATAAGAAAAAGTGCGGGCATGAGAACCACGTGATACACGGCATTGTAGGTGAAATACACTGGATGAAATGATATCTGCATCTGCTGAATCACCGGTGCAATGAGCGAAATCAAGATGCCTGCAGTTCCAAAGGAGATACCACGACCGGCCCATCGCCTGTTCGCGACGAAAAATCCTGCCATGCATACAATCGTTGCCGGAGTATAGAAGACGATTGCCAGCAGGAACTCCTGATAGAAGATTGTGGTGATCAGGTAAACAGCGAGTGCTGCTATAGCCACTATCCTGCCATAATGCAGCGTTCGTGTACCGAGCAGGGCGAGCCCTGAAAGCGCAAAGCCGGTCGCGGTGATGCCAATGAAAATCAAGGTGGACCACCACAGGGGGGCGTGAAGAGCACTGTCTGGTGTGTTGAAGAAGCCGTGGGTGGTTCCTCCCAGAAAGGAGGCCGCGGCAAAGCCGGCAAAGGTGATTTTCAGGTAAGTGGCAAGAACAGATTTATTGCCGGAAGCGTGAATAGCGACTGCAAACCATGTGGCCTCGAGGCAGAGGATATAGTCCGT
>JBDNAP010000034.1:0-3324 GCA_039768325.1 Thiogranum sp. | reverse complement strand
TGCGGCGTGCGGCCGCCAGGGCACCACGCAGAGCAGCAACAGGCGATGGGATTCTGTATTTTCAACAACATCGCGGTGGGTGCGGCTCATGCCCTCGCCGCTGGCCTGACACGTGTCGCGATTGTCGATTTCGATGTCCACCACGGCAATGGTACCGAAGGCATGTTTCAAAATGATGAGCGGGTTATGCTGTGTTCGACCTTTCAACACCCGTTCTATCCCAATACGCCACTGAACCGCGGGCACGAGCGTATCATTCATGCCCCCCTCGAAGCCGGCGCTCACAGCGAAGCGTTCCAGCAGACGATACGGGACCACTGGCTGCCGGCGCTGAACGGCTTCAGGCCACAAATGATACTGGTGTCGGCCGGTTTCGACGCCCACTTCGAGGATGATATGGGTCAACTCAACCTGCTGGATAGCGATTACTACTGGGTAACACGTGAAATCATGGAGGTCGCTGTACACCATGCCCGCGGGCGTGTGGTCTCGGCCCTCGAAGGCGGTTATCAGCCGCAGGCTCTGGGCCGTGGCGTCGTGCAGCATGTTCGCGCACTCATGCACCTGGGAGCCCACCACTGAACTTGTTTCATTGACGCATGTGCGGGAACAGCAACACGTCGCGTATCGATGCCGAATCCGTGAACAGCATCACCAGACGGTCTATACCGATCCCCTCGCCTGCTGTGGGTGGCAGGCCATGTTCCAGTGCACAGACATAGTCAGCGTCGTAGTGCATGGCTTCGTCATCACCGGCTTCTTTTTCCTCGACCTGCCGCCTGAAGCGTTCCGCCTGATCTTCAGGATCATTCAACTCTGAAAAACCATTGGCGATTTCGCGCCCGCCGACAAAAAATTCGAAGCGATCGGTGACGAAGGGATCCTCGTCATTGCAGCGCGCCAGGGGGGAAACCTCGGTTGGATAGGCGGTGATGAAAGTGGGATCCTGCAGGCGGTGCTCCACCGTTTTTTCGAAAATCTCGATCTGCACCTTACCCAGACCGTAGCTGTCTTTCACCGGAATATCCAGAGACTCGGCGAGTTCGCGCGCAGCCTGCAGATCGTCCAGTTGTTGCCGCTGGACTTGAGGATTGAACTGCAGAATGGATTCTTTTACCGTCATGCGGATAAACGGTTTACCGAAATCGTAGGTCTCACCCTGGTAAGGAATCACCGTATCGCCAGTCACAAACTGTGCCATGGAACGCAGCAGTTCTTCGCTCATGTCCATCAGGTCAATGTAATCCACATAGGCCTGGTAGAATTCCAGCATGGTGAATTCCGGGTTGTGACGTGTGGACAGGCCTTCGTTACGGAAACTGCGGTTGATCTCGTAGACTTTCTCCAGGCCACCCACCACCAGTCGCTTCAGATACAGCTCGGGTGCAATACGCAGATACAGTTGCATGTCCAGCGCGTTATGGTAGGTGGTAAAGGGTTTGGCCGTGGCGCCGCCCGGAATACCCTGCATCATCGGGGTTTCGACTTCCAGGAAGTCACGCTGGTTGAGAAAATCCCGTATGAACTGCACGATGCGTGAACGCACCATGAAGATATTACGGGACTCCTCATTCATGATGAGATCCAGGTAACGTTGCCGGTAGCGGATTTCCTGATCGGTGAGGCCGTGAAATTTTTCCGGCAGCGGGCGCAGTGATTTTGTCAGCAGACGGAGTTCGTCCGCTTTCACGGAAAGCTCACCCTTGTTGGTTTTGAATAAAACACCTTCTGAACAGACAATATCGCCGACGTCCCAGCTCTTGAATTCCTGGTAACGCCCTTCCGGCAGCGAATCCCGTTGCAGAAAAAGCTGAATGCGACCGGACATATCCTGAATATGGGCAAAACTCGCCTTACCCATAACCCGCTTGCCCATCATGCGGCCAGCCACTTTGACGCGGATGCTATTGGTCTCAAACCAGTCCCTGTCCTTGTCGCCGTATTCGGTATGAATCTCTGCGGCTACCGAGTCACGGCGAAAATCATTGGGGTAGGCGGCACCTTGCTCCCGCAACAGGTTCAGCTTCTGTCGCCGCTGGACAATGAGTTTGTGTTCGTCCTGTTCAGTCATATTTACCAACTTCTCATAGAAAACACGATGTTAATTCTTTAACCGGCAATAAAACAGATATTGCGGGAGCGGCCTCCTGGCCACGACATCGCACCGAAGGACAGCGCTCCTAAGGCTGATATGTTACCGCCGGGTCACTTAGAGCCATGGAGGGCACGGAACAACGCACGACTACAAACCGCTCTTGAGACTGGCCTCGATAAAGGCATCGAGGTCACCATCCAGTACCGCCTGGGTATTTCCCGTCTCGATACTGGTGCGCAGATCCTTGATCCGCGACTGGTCGAGCACATAGGAACGGATCTGACTGCCCCAGCCGATATCCGATTTACCGTCTTCGACCAGCTGCTGGTCGACGTTGCGTTTCTGGATCTCCAGTTCATATAACTTGGCTTTCAACTGTTTCATTGCCGTTGCCCGATTCTTGTGCTGGGAACGGTCGTTCTGACACTGAACCACGATGCCGCTGGGATTATGCGTAATGCGTACGGCGGACTCGGTCCGGTTGACGTGCTGGCCGCCGGCGCCGCTGGCGCGGTAGACATCGATGCGCAAATCGGCCGGGTTGATGTCGATTTCAAAGTCATCATCAATCTCCGGTGAGACAAAGACCGCGGCAAACGAGGTGTGGCGCCTGTTACCCGAATCGAAGGGGGATTTGCGAACAAGGCGATGCACACCGATTTCGGTACGCATCCAGCCGAAGGCATAGGGTCCGTCGATCTTGATAGTGGCGCTTTTGATACCCGCGACTTCACCGGGAGAGACTTCAATCAAGTCGGTAGAGAACGCATGGCGTTCAGCCCAGCGCAGATACATGCGTAACAGCATATTGGCCCAATCCTGCGCCTCGGTGCCTCCCGAGCCGGCCTGAATATCCAGAAAAGCATTGGCCTCATCCATTTCCCCGGAAAACATGCGACGAAACTCCAGACCGGCGACGCGGGTCTCCATGCCCTCGACGTCTGCAATCACCGATGCCAGGGTTTCCTGGTCGTCTTCTTCGGCGGCCAGCTCCAGCAAATCCGCGGCGTCCTGTAGCCCGCTCTCTATACCGCCGAGTGTTTCGACAACTTCCTCCAGGCGCGCCCGCTCCCTGCCCAGTGCCTGAGCCTTCTCGGGTTCATTCCAGACGTCCGGATCTTCCAGCTCACGACAGACTTCGATGAGTCTTTCACTCTTGCTGTCGTAGTCAAAGATACCCCCTCAGGGCCTGGGAGCGCCCTTTCAGGTCCTTGATCTGGTTCAAAACC
>JBDNAP010000216.1:0-3518 GCA_039768325.1 Thiogranum sp. | reverse complement strand
TGGCGAATGGTGTTCAGGTCAAGGCACAGCCACCTGAACAGGATTCCCTGCTCATGCAGATTTTCATTTCCTGGTTCCCGATGTTGCTGCTGATTGGCGTGTGGATTTTCTTCATGCGTCAGATGCAGGGTGGCGGCGGTGGTCGCGGTGCGATGTCCTTTGGCAAGAGCCGTGCGCGCATGCTGGGAGAAGACCAGGTCAAAGTCACCTTCAATGACGTGGCTGGTGTCGAGGAAGCCAAGGAAGAAGTGGCCGAGCTGGTCGAATTCCTCCGTGACCCTGGCAAGTTCCAGAAGCTCGGCGGCAAGATCCCACAGGGTATTCTGATGGTCGGTTCACCCGGTACCGGTAAAACACTGCTGGCCAAAGCCATTGCCGGTGAAGCCAAGGTGCCGTTCTTTACCATTTCAGGTTCAGATTTTGTGGAAATGTTTGTCGGTGTCGGTGCTTCCCGGGTACGCGACATGTTCGAACAGGCCAAGAAGCATGCACCGTGCATTATATTCATCGATGAAATCGACGCCGTGGGCCGCCATCGTGGTGCCGGTCTTGGCGGTGGTCACGATGAACGTGAACAGACTCTCAACCAGTTGCTGGTCGAGATGGATGGATTTGAAGGTAACGAAGGCGTCATTGTCATTGCCGCCACCAACCGGCCGGATGTGCTCGACCCGGCGCTGCTTCGTCCGGGGCGTTTTGACCGCCAGGTGGTGGTGCCCCTGCCGGATATCCGCGGACGCGAACAGATCCTGAAAGTCCATCTGCGCAAGGTGCCGGCCTCGGAAAATCTTCAACCCAGCCTGATTGCGCGTGGCACACCGGGATTCTCGGGTGCCGATCTCGCCAACCTGGTGAATGAGGCCGCCTTGTTTGCGGCGCGCGCCAACAAGCGCCTGGTCGACATGGAAGATCTGGACAAGGCCAAGGACAAGATCATGATGGGTGCCGAGCGACGCTCCATGGTGATGAGTGAGGACGAGAAAAAACTCACCGCGTATCACGAAGCCGGGCATGCCATCGTCGGACGCCTGGTACCGTCGCACGACCCGGTTTACAAAGTCACCATTATCCCGCGCGGGCGTGCCCTCGGCGTCACCATGTTTCTACCCGAAGAGGACCGTTACAGCTTCAGTGTGCAACGCCTGGAAAGCCAGATCTCCAGCCTGTTCGGCGGTCGTCTCGCCGAAGAGATGATATTCGGGAAAGACATGGTGACCACCGGTGCTTCCAATGATATTCAACGTGCCACCGAGCTGGCGCGCAGTATGGTGACCAAATGGGGTCTGTCCGAGCGCCTCGGGCCTTTGACCTACAGTGAGGAAGAGGGCGAAGTCTTTCTGGGGCATTCGGTCACTCAACACAAGAATGTGTCTGATGAAACAGCACATGCCATTGACGGCGAAATCCGCGCGATTATCGACCGCAACTATGAACGCGCCCAGCACCTGTTGACGGCGAACGTGGACAAGTTGCACAACATGGCCGATGCGCTGATAAAGTATGAGACCATCGATGCCGCACAGATCGATGACATCATGTCAGGCAAGGTACCAAGGCCACCGCAGGACTGGGATGACAGTCAGTCCAATGGTGGTGGTACCGCCAGCAGTGCCCCGGTCGATGGCAAGAGTGGCAAGGATAGCAGCGGTCCGATCGGTGGCCCTGCCGGACAGCATTAGCATCCTGAGAATACGTTCGGCTCTTGCGATCCATCGCATCGGTAAAACACCGAGTACGGGATCTGACGCGCCCTGATGGGTGCACTCGATATCACCCCCGGTTCCTTCGCGGACGGGGGTGATTTTTTTTGTAGCGGGTAACAGGGAGCGGCAGCGTCTGCTGTCGGCCTCTCGAGACGTTACAGTCGCTGCTCGGGGTGCCGATCTCTATTGAATGCGCAGGCCCGGTGTGATGCCGGCTGCGATCCAGTTGCTTTCAAGTATCATTAGTACTATCAATATGTTATTTGAGTTCAGCGCACTGGGGCTTGCTGCCGGATATGCTGACCCTGCATGTTTGATGCATGCGCAGGGCGAACCGCGTAGCATGCGAAGAGATCGTCGCTAATCTGCAACGGCGGGTGTCTGCATGTGAGCAGGCGGGCATGACAGCCGAAGGTGGCGTTGAAGACCATAAATTAGAACCAGGAGAAACATTTTGGCCAGGAAGTATTTTGGTACGGACGGCATTCGCGGCCGTGTTGGGGTGCATCCCATTGACGCAGAGTTCATGCTCAAACTGGGTTGGGCGACCGGGCGTGTGTTGGGTAATGGTGCAGCGACGCGCGTGGTGATTGGAAAAGATACGCGTATTTCGGGTTATATGTTTGAGTCGGCGCTTGAAGCCGGCTTGTCGGCGGCGGGCGTTGATATTCGCCTGCTGGGGCCGATGCCGACCCCGGCTATCGCCTACCTGACACGCACGATGCATGCCTGTGCCGGTATCGTCATCAGCGCTTCACACAATCCTCATCACGATAACGGTATCAAGTTTTTTTCCGCGCAAGGCACCAAACTGCCTTCAGAAGTGGAAGCTGCAATAGAGGCGGAGCTGGAAAATCCGATGCTTACCGTGTCGTCCGAGAAGCTGGGTAAAGCGGAACGCGTCGAGGATGCCCGCGGCCGGTATATCGAATTCTGCAAGAGCACCATTCCCTCCCGCATCAGTCTTCGTGGTCTGAAAATTGTCATCGATTGCGCCAACGGCGCGACCTACCAGGTAGCCCCCAGTGTGCTTGAAGAAATGGGCGCTGATGTCATTGGTATTGGTGTTGAACCGAACGGGCTGAATATCAATGATCAATGCGGCTCAACCATGCCAGAGATTTTATGCAAGAGGGTGTTGAAAGAAGGTGCCGATCTGGGTATTGCGCTGGATGGTGACGGTGACCGTGTCATTATGGTTGATCACAAAGGTGAACTGGTCGATGGCGATGAGCTGCTTTTCATTATCGCCGCTTCCTGCCAGGAAAATGAACAGCTGTCCGGACCTGTCGTCGGTACCCTGATGAGTAACCTCGGGCTGGAACACGCCCTGCGTGAGCTGAATATAGGTTTTAAACGTGCCCGTGTGGGTGACCGCTACGTGATGGAAATGCTGAACGAACATGGCGGTGTTGTGGGAGGAGAGTCTTCCGGCCATATTATCTGCCTGGATCGGACCTCTACCGGCGACGGTATGGTGTCCGCCCTGCAGGTGCTGGCAACCATGATGCAAAAGAAAGTCGGCCTGCACGAGTTGAAACAGGGTATGACAAAGTACCCTCAACATATGATTAACGTACCACTGCCCAGTCATTTCGATGTGACCGCCAGTGAGCCGATTCAATCTGCGGTGAGGCGCGCGGAAGCAAACCTGAACGGAAAAGGACGTGTGCTGTTGCGTCCCTCCGGCACCGAACCCCTGATTCGAGTCATGGTCGAGGGTGAAGATGAATCACTGGTCCGTCAGCAGGCGGAACTGCTGGCGGAAATCGTCGCGCACACAATCACGGGGCAGGCCGAAAGTGCATGACCAGC